>JBBSFP010000006.1:0-20355 GCA_038238625.1 Tepidisphaerales bacterium | reverse complement strand
ACGCTGGTGGGGCTGTTTGCACTCGCTGCGGTTGCCGCCGCCCTCGACATGGCCTGGCCGCTGGCGATCAAGCGTATCATCGATGGTGTGATCGGGGCCGGCGGAGAATCGGGGGCACGAAGCGCCATGCTTAATCGCTTCGGGTTGATTATCGTCGGGGTGCTGGTGCTCAAGCAGATCGTTGATTCCACCCGCAATTATCGAACTGGAGCCTTCAACGCCACTGTGCTGTTTCACCTTCGCCGACGTCTGTATCAGCGATTTCTTGAACTCTCTCTCGGGCAGTTGGGCGACATGAAATCGGGCGGAATCGTCTCGCGTCTTTCCAGCGATGTGGATGCGGTCAGTGGGCTGGTGCAATCGGCGCTCATCAGTCCCGCGGTGGCCATGCTTCGCATCCTGCTGACCGCCACTGTTTTGCTGTTGCTCAGTTGGCGACTTGCCGTCGGAGCACTGCTTATTATGCCCCCGCTTGCGCTCATGAGTTTTCTCTGGCTGCGGCGCGTGCGGCCAATCTATCGCGCGATGCAAAAGGACCGCGTGGATGTCGATGGCCGAGTGAGCGAAACCTTCGGCGGTATACGGGTGGTTCGCTCCTTCCGCCGTGAGAAGCGCGAGCAATTGCGCTACGCCAGCGCTAACCACACCATTATTCGTAAGAGCCTTTTCGCACAGCGGCTGGAACTGATTTTGGATGCCGTCTGGGGCCTGCTCCTGCCGGCCATCAGCGTGGTGGTCGTCTGGTATGGCGGCCAACTGGCGTTGAAAACCCCACCGCGCGCCGCTGTCGGGGACATCTTTGCGTTTCAAATATACGCCGCGCTACTGATCCAGCCGGTTTGGCAAATTGTAGCTTCCATCAGCCAGACCCAGCGCTCGCTGGCCGCGATGGAGCGTGTCTTTGAAATCCTTCAAACGCCCCCGGATAAACCCGATGCCCCGGATGCGGTCGACGCCCCGCGTCATATCCAGCAGATCGAATTCGATCACGTCAGCTTTGCTTACCGCGCCGGTATCGACGTAATTAAGGATTTTAGCCTCGTGGTGCCCGGCGGAGCGACAGTTGCGCTGGTCGGCCCCAGCGGGGCGGGTAAAACGACGCTCACTGACCTGGTGGCACGGTTCCACGATCCCATCACGGGTGCCATTCGAATCAATGGCACCGACTTGCGCCATTGCAACCTGGGCTCCTACCGGTCGCTGCTGGCGATCGTGCAACAGGACACGTTCCTTTTCGACGGCACGGTGAGCGAAAATATTGCCTATGGCCGTCACGGCGCAACCGAAGCCCAGATCATCGATGCCGCCAACCGCGCCAACGCACATGAATTTATCCATCTGCTCCCCGAGGGTTATGACACTCTTATCGGTGAACGCGGGTTTAAACTCTCCGGCGGCCAGCGTCAGCGCCTGGCCATCGCCCGCGCCATACTCGCCGAGGCACAAATCCTTATCCTTGACGAAGCCACGAGCAACCTGGACACAGAGAGTGAACAGCTCATTCAGGCCTCACTCACCGAACTCTTCAAAAATCGCACTACGTTTGTCATCGCCCATCGCCTGAGCACGGTCACCCATGCGGACATCATCGTCGCGCTCGATCGTGGGCAAATCCGTGAAGTCGGATCGCATGAGACGCTGATGCAGCGTGACGGTTTTTATGCCGCTATGGTGCAGCGGCAACAGCAGACGTTGGTGGCGAGCTGATGGCAAATCAGCGCTGCGAAATCGCGCCGGCAAGGGGTCGCAGCTGACGTTTCTGGCGGTATACTTCCTGCCATGGCAACCCCAATTCGCATCGGTATTATTGGTCTGGATACTTCGCATGCAACCGCGTTTACCTCATTGCTCAATGACCCGCGCGATCCCAACCATGTTGCGGGAGGGAAGGTTACGGTGGCGTACCCGGGTGGATCGTCCGACTGGCCCTTGAGCCGGGACCGCGTCGCCGGTTTCACTGAAGAGGTTCGGAGCAAACATGGTGTGCAGATCGTCGATTCACCTGAAGCGGTCGCCGACGCGGTCGATCTGCTTTTCATCGAATCCGTAGATGGGCGGGTGCATCTCGATCAATTTCGCCGCACGGTGAAATTCAAGAAACCGACGTTCATCGATAAGCCCCTTGCCTGCAAATATTCCGAAGCGCAGGAGATTGTGAAGCTGGCACGCGAAAACAAGGTACCGATCATGAGCGGCGGCTCGATCCGATTTGCCGACAACCTGGTCGCCGCCCTCGCAGAGGATCCCAGGGGGAACCCGGTCACTGGCTGCGACGTTTTCGGCCCGCTCACCTGGCAACCGACGCAGCCCGGATGGTTCTGGTATGGCATCCACCTCATAGAGGCCCTGGTGACCGTCATGGGCGCTGGCTGTAAGCGGGTGCGTGTGACGGCCAATGAGCACACCGATTTCATGGAAGCCCAGTGGGCCGATGGCCGGGTTGCCAGCGTGCGCGGATTCCGCAGTGAATGCCGGAAATTTGGTGTGACACTCCATCGTCAGAAGGATTTCAAGTTCATCGATACCGATGAAAGCAAGCGGCCGGTTTATGCCTGCCTGGTGGATGCGATCATGCGGTCGCTCCCACGCGGTCTGGAAGAAACCCCACTGGAACAAACGCTCGAGATCATTCACATTCTGGAAGCGGCCAACCAGAGTCGCGAGACTGGATCGGAAGTGTCTCTGTGATGGATTGGATGGTTCAGACATGATCCGCATTGCCCTGGTGGGTTGTGGACCGCACGCATACGAAGCCCACGCTACGCCGCTGGCGCGCTTCGTGCGGGAATACCCGGGACAAATTGATTTGGTGGCCGCGTGCGATCTGGATGAATCCAAGGCCCGCAGGTTTTGTGACGAATTCAAATTCGCACGACCCTACACCGACATCGATACAATGCTGGCAGCGGAAAAACCAGATGTGGTGCACTGTATTGTGCCGCCGCCATTGGTTCCCGACCTGAGCATCAAGCTGTTGGAAAAGGGGATTGTCACCGTGGTGGAAAAGCCACTGGGGATTCTACCTCGGGACACGCAGCGGCTGCTGGATGCCGCCCTGCGCACCGGGACACAGCATCTGGTATCGGTGAACCGGCGTTTCATGCCGCGCCTGTGGCGGGGGGTCAACTGGGCCAAAGCCCTGGGGCCCATCGAATATATCCGCTGTGCGATGACGCGATACCACCGCAATGAGCCGAGCTTTTTCTGGAGCACCGGCATGCACACCCTGGATGCGCTGGTGGCGATTGGTGGAGAGGTCACCCGTTACACCAACCAGCCGCGCACCGGTGGATCATTGGCGCGCGATTGGCACTGCGTTGATCTACAGTTCCGCAGCGGAGCCAATGCGCGGCTCGATATCCTGCCTACCACCGGTCAGGAAGAAGAAGTCTACGAGTTGTACGGACAGGACTTTTCGGTGCGCGTGACCAGTTACATGCGGCGCGGCACCTCGCTGCGTTGCTGGCACAAGAACGTCCTCGTGATCGACGAAGCCAGCCCGGTCGATGAGGGGCAGGATGTTTATCGTGGCGAATATGATGAAGTGAAATTCCTGGTGGCGGCGCTGAGCACCGGTCAGCCGCTGAAGCCTACGATCGCGGATGTCGCCCCATCGCAGCGCATTATTTTCGACCTGGCCGAAAAAGCCGGCGTTCTATTTTAACGTTGAGTTGATCGCTCGCTACAAAAAGCGCTTCACCCACTCGATACGCTGCGCCTTATACTGCGGCGGTTCTTCGTGCCCCACGCCGGGCGCTTCGAGATATTCCACCTGCAACCCGCGTCCCCGCATGGCCGCTACCATCGGATCGCTGTGTAATTCTTTGATCACCGTCTTGTCGGCATCACCGTGCATAAAGAAGTACGGGATCGAGGGCATATGCGCGACATGGGAGAGGGGTGATTGCTCGGCCAGCAGAGTAGGTACATCCATACCGCAACCATAAAAGGTGCTGATAACCGATCGCCGCACATCGAGCCGACTCGCGTAATGAAATGCCAGATCGCAGGTTGGCATTGCCACCGCACATGCCGCGACGGGCCGCCTGGCGTGGCGGGTGCAAAGTAGCGCTCCCAGCCCACCCATTGAGTTCCCAGTCATGATCAATGGCACATCGTCGAGCAGGCGGTATTCGAGGTAGATTTTTTCAATCAACCGATCCACGGTTCCCCGCGCTGGGGGATTCATCCATGACCATGGGCCTAAGTATGGGAAGACCACCAAGGCCCCGGCCCGCGTCCACTCCCACTCGTGCCAATCCATCTGCTCCCGGAACGGTGGTTCGCCCTTGCCATGAAAGCAGAAGACGATGCCGGTCACTTCCCCTGTATGCCAGCGGCGGGTCGTGAAAGCGACATCATCGATTTCAAAATCCATTGGGGTTATTCACTTCTGCGGGGAGAGGAATTGGTTGACCCAGGCCACACGCATCGCGAGATATTGTGGGGGCTCTTCGTGCGGCACATCGGGTGCCTCCACATATTGCACCTGCAGTCCTCGTGCACGCATGTCCGCCACCATGCGATCACTATGCTGTTGCTTGTTGGCAGCCTTGTCGACTCCGCCGTGAAAGAAGAAATACGGAATGTTCGGAAGCTGGCCAACCTGTGCCAACGGCGAGTGTTCGATCAACAACGGTTCGAGTTCTTCGGAGTATCCCTGAAATGCGCACATCACCGTGCGCTTCACGTCGGGCCGTTCCCCATAGTGATATTGCAGATCGCACGCTGGGACCGCGACGGCGCACGCCTTAATGGGTCGCTTCGAATAGCGGGTATAAAGCAGTGCGGACAGACCTCCCATTGACGTGCCGGTCATGATCAATGGCACTGAATCGTCGAGGTGATGCTGGCGATAAATCTTTTCGATCAACTCATCACATAACCCGCGGGCGCTGCGGTTCATCCACGACCACGGGCCGTAGTATGGATATACGACCAATGCACCAGCGCGTGTCCATTCCCATTCGGGGCCTTCCATCTCACCCCGCAACGCCGGCGCGCCCAGCCCATGGAATCGAAAAATCACACCGGTAATGTCGCCGGTGTGCCATTTTTGGGTGGTCCAGGCAACGTCTTCGATTTCAAATTTCATAGCCATAAGAATAGCACGCAAGCCGCAGTTTTTGAACTTCATGGCGCGGGGTAATGCACGGCTCGACTTTTAAAACCGCCAGCCTGCCATCACTTTGAACAACATCCTCGCCACCAGTTGATCGCCAATTACATGCTGGTAAATCGGGAACTCGATATCCGCATACACCATAAACGGTGGTCGATCGAATTCGATGCCCGGGGATAACAGTATTCGCTGGTAACCGGAGTTGGGCGAATCCGAATTGGAGCCGTGGTCCCGCGAGCGAAAAGAATAGATCATCTGCGCCACGGGCGAAATCTGCGTTTTCCCCAGGGACCAACCCGTGTAGTAGATGCCCGCACCGCAATTGAGCTCGACTCCCGGGCGATATTCATCGTGTATCAGCACGGGCACATCTACTTCAGCTTCGGCATAATAATGCCAATGGAAGTGTCGCGGGAACGAGCGGCGATAAAACCCACCGAGCAATAGATCGGTGCTTCCGGTTCCGATCTGCGTATCGCGATCCACTCCGCGATGCGTGTGATCGCCCGTGGGAATTTTGAAGCCGAACGTTATTCCGCCATACATTTCCTTGGAAATCCCGGTGTAAATCGCTTTGATGCGGCTATCGCCGAAAGTAGTCCAGTTAACATCACTAACGATGCCGCCGTCACGGTGTTCGAAATGTCGATGGGAGAGTGGCAGTTCAGCCTCAAACCCCCACTTTTCGTTGAACTGATACTGGATGCCCAGGGTAAAAAAATAGGACCGGATGTTTTTGTCGTCGTTGTTGTCTGACCTCGCGCGTGATGACCCGTGAAAGTTGTGATTCTGATCTTGAAAATCAAACTGCAGGTAAAGCAGCCCACCGGGGCTGTCGGGAAGCATCGCCGGAGTTGCCACGTCGAACACCCCGCAACCGCAGGCGCAGGCGTAAATGGGCGGGCCGAGTTTTTCAAACGATACTTCGTCGGCAGTGTGGGCGGTCGCGGCATGGAGTAAAAGAACCATGGCGAACAGCACTATGCTATTGCGATTGCGCATAGGGTTTCCTTGTTTAGATGTGTTGGTTTTGATCACGCGCAGTGCGAGCGCGGAAATGCAGCGTAGTAAACCGAAAAATCACATAGGTGGCGGGGCACGGCCATCGTAAACCGCGACCAGCGCAGGGAAGCGCGGTTGCCGTGCTGGAATCAGGCCGATCACTTCGAGCGAATACGAGATCCCTGGCAGGAAGGTCAACGCGGGGGGCGAAGTGAAATGCGCGGCAAGATGGCAGATGGCGCAATTGCGAGATGACCCCGGCGGGACGGGCTTACGAGAGCCCGACTTGGCATCGCAACAGTTAGCAGGCGAGGTCGTTTGACCGCAGCACCCAGTGGCCTGGCGGTCGAGCGAGATAACCCCGCGACGGTGACCCGGAATCACCACGTTCGTGAACACGAACCATAGTGACAGACAGAGAATTCGTAGCCATCGGCCTGCCATCGAGTGGAACATAGCAATGAATCCGGCGGAAGTGAACTTGTGATCGCCGACTCATTTTGTCGCACCCATCACGGGGGCCAGGCTGGTGCCAGGCCCAGCGGGCTGTTGAGGTTCGCATGTGATTCGTCGACGTAATCCGCAAGCCACGCGTTGTTGTAGTTTTGGTCGCCAGGCACCGGGTAGCCGCTGAATGTCCAGGCTGGGCTGATGACCGCTGCCTTGTATCCGATGTTCGCGGCGAAGGTTTCATCATTGACCGTCTTACCAACGACCAGAGCGGTGTCATGTGTATTGTGCATGCGCTTGGGAAAACCAGGTCGGATGGACTCAAAGCCATCGAGCGGAGCTGGATCATTGCCGGCATAGGCTGGCGGATTGGCGGAAATGGCATCGTGAAATGCTTTGAAGGACGTGCTGCTGGTGGTAGACAAACGTAAAGCGCCGATCCGCATGGCCCCTTTGACCAGGAAAAGCAGCGTGATCAAGAGCATGCAGCAGAATAGTAGCTCGATCTCAGCGGTACCGCGCCGCCATCGCGGGGATCGCAGCACTGTTTCACGGATGGCGCGCGTTGCCCGACGCCGAGCGGGTTTGTCCGCGGCATCGGGTGGCACATCAGTGCAGTGTGAGTTTGTCAACTGAATCTGCATCATTGCCGATGATTCCCGCTTGTTGGAAAAAGTCGGACAGCTCCGGATTATTTTGTAGTGCAGCCGAGAGGGCATCAGCCGTGGCCAGGCGCGGGTGCCAGTTCCAACCACCTTCGGTGCTCAACCGCCATGGAACCGGGCATCCGACAAACCCGGCTTCGGTCCCCCAGGTGACCTGATCGAAGCGCTCACCGCCACCGTAGGCACGGTGAAATTCCATCCAGTTGAATGCCTCCGCCTGTCCATGCGCCAGCAACTGCGGTGTCTGGGGATTACCCATCAGTTTTGACATGAACAATTTGGGTTGCGTCGTCTGCTGCGGCCGCGCGGCCATCAGCAGTGTGAAAAATCTCTGCCGATCTGCCGTGATCATTCCAACGGCCGGTGGAACCTGCTGGTCGGGTGGTGTGATCTCGTAAGGCCATGGACGCGAAACCCATTCGGCGGCGATCAGGGGCGACACGCGCGCGGCGGCAGTATTGACAATCTGATACGCCACCGCCGATGCCCACTGGCTGTAAAAGGCCCCCAGATATTGGTCCTTACCCGTGGGATCAAGATAACCCCCCCCCGCGCCGCGCGGGTCAGAACCGACCATGGCGCTAAGGATAGCGCGCGACACCGGCCCGATGTTGTCGGTGACAATGCGATCGCGAATGGCCGATTCAGCACTTACCGAAGCCCCTGCCTGAGCCCACTCCGGGATGGACCGCAGTTGATACGTTGCCAGCACCATAAACTGCTTGCTGATGCCGAGATTCTTCAACACTAATGCCCGGGCACGATTGACGGCTCCGTGCCACGCGCTGACTGCAAAGGGCCGGGTAAAGCGATCGTAATAATGCACCCACCCCACCAGCGCTGCCTGCAGCGACCGCACGGCGCCGGTGTAGGTACCCCCGTGTTTGTTGTAAATGTCGACGGCCGCGCGAAGCTCGTCAGTGGCGCCCGCAGGAGACGTCAGGCGCGGCAGCACGGGGATCAGGTCATACCCGCCGGTAACGTTGGTTTGGCTGTCGCTGATCGTCATGGGCAGCGAGGCAATGTTGGCCTTTGGCGGTAACCCGCGCAGCTGATTGAGCAGTTCTGCCAATTGACGCCGCAGGTCATCAATCTGCTGCATGTAGATTTGCAGGCCCTGCTCGTCCTTGCCGACACGCTCGTTGAAATAACGGTGGATCGGGGCTGCATACAGATGCCCCCATCCATCAGCAATGTTGCAGTTAATGGTATACGCAGCTGGCAGCCCCGGGAACATCTGCAGTAGCCAATGCGGCACCGCCGCCTGCACATTGGGCGACCAGATTTTGGCCTCATCGGCATGCACATTGATCGGATCGATGGTGATGGTTTGGCCGCTCAGCGAATCATAATGCGAGACCGAAGGGATATCAGCCGCCAGGGCAAATGGAGGCTGCAATTGCGCGGGCCCATTGCTTTGCGCGCCATTCCCGCAAACGGCCAGTGTCAGTTGCACGTTGTAGAAATCAGCGTGCTGCTTCATTTGATGCAGTGCAGTCGCCGATAGCTGATCTGCCATTTGTCTTTCATTGTCGAACACCTCGGCCTCGTGCGCGGCTGCGATTGCCGGAACGTTTTGCGCTTCACCGGGTGCGCTGCGTGCCTCGAACTGCCCCAGCACCACCAACTGCTGATTCAATGACGCGATGACCGCCTGGATGAGTTTCACCTCGGTATCTGGGGGGGACCAATTTTGGACCAGTTGACGCAGACCTTCGCCCCGTGGCCCGGGCGGATTAGGCTGGCGATTGGACGCTGGAGGTTGGCCGTTGACGTAAGTGTTTTGTGTCCAGTTGAGCGCGACCCCCGCCTGTCGCACATCGTTACCGAATTTTTGATTGATTTTGGGATCGCTCGAAGCGCCGCCCGCTTGCGATTGCACATTCGCCAACGCGCCGGACACCTGGGCGTATTCGGTGTCCACTGCCTGAAGTTTTTTGAGCATCTGGTCGCGCAGCTTCTGAAAACCTTCATCGCCGCTCAAGAGTTTCTGTGCTTCGGCAAGTTCGTTTTCCAATTCAGCCCGCACGCGTTGGTCTGCTGGAGGTACGGCGCGCCAGATCGCTTCCATCGATCCATCCTGGCAGATGACCATGTTTTGCGCGGTCACCAGATTAGTAATGCGTGCAAGCCAGGTAGCCTCCGACTGGGCCGCGCTGTCGACGGCGGTCTGCAGGTTTTGGCGTTTGGTAGCCACCTCGCCGGTGTTCCACACCATCGCCATCAGCGATACCAGGCACCAAACGGTCAGCAGCATCAACACACCAATGTTGCCACGGCGGTCGCGGTGCAGGCGATGGAGAATGGAGATGATGCGGAATGCCATATGGCTTTGTTAATGCGGCCAACCCGAACCATCAGTGAACGCGGCGCGGCTATGACTGGTTTGCACCTGGCAGGTCGAAAGCAGGTCGATAAACATGCCACTGACGCCACCGACATTGCTAGCTGTGCCCACCACACGCGCTGCGCCCGGCACGGTCAGGTAAAAACGGTAGATCACCTTCATCGTAAGTTCGCGACTTGGAGAACGGGTGTAATCGATGTTGGGATCCCAGGTCACTCGTGCCGCTTCGCTTGCGTAGGTATAGCGCGCCGAGAAGGAATCTGGAACGCTTACGCCCAGCGTGCGCAGCGACTGTGCCAATGCGATGGCATCGGCGGTGACGGAATCCTTTGCTGATGGGCAAATCGGTGCCAGCGCCATGAAGGCCGCCGCGCGGACGTTATCGGGTTTGCCTTCCGGCAAAGACGTGACTGCCGCACGCGCGGCTTGCTGCGCGGCGTTGTCGATGACCAGCTTTGCGTTGACAATCAACGCGTACTGCACCAGCACGCCGACGATGAAAAGAAAGATCGGAAACGCCACTGCAAAGGAGATCGTGGCACCCCCGCGCGTATCGTGAATGGTGATGAGGATGCGGCGCAGGGCAGACATATCAGACATTACATCCAGAAATCAGGAAACAGTCGAGCAAAAACCAGTGCAACCAACGTTGGCACTGCCAACGGAATGCGCGTGCGGGACATTGCCTGAGGCGACTCAAAGCGGCGCAGGTAGACGAAACTCAGCACAGAAGCCGCAACCGCGTGCAACACCCCATTCAGCCGGCCGGAAACAATAAGATTGATCAGGCTATACCCGAGGGCAACCAGCAGAATCCACCACATGAGAGACGCCACCTGGGCGAATCCCATCAAGGTTCCCAGCGCGATTAACAGTTTTGCATCACCCCCGCCCATGTTAGCGAAGATGACGCATCCAAAACCGATTGCAAAACACATTGCCAGCCCGATGAGGCTTGCCGATGGCGCGACTGCGCCCAACCAGGGATATAACCTCACCGCGGCCCAAGGTGCCAGCTGATTGATCGCCAGACCGATGCCGACAGCGGGGTACGTCAACTGATTTGGAATATGCCCGGTGGCGGCATCAAAGGCCGTCGCCACGATACATACTAAAAATGCCAAGGCGGGCACAAAAATCCCGGTGGGGGGGCCGGCGCGGAAGTGCGCCACCAGCGCCGTGGCGGCAACCGCCAGCGAAAGGAGCAGGCACCATACAACGATCCATGAAAGACCGCTGATATTTGGATGAGCCGGGGGCGGCTGCGCGGCGGGTGGGTGCACAGCGGAAATGGATGCCTCTACGCTCATAAAGCATCCCAATGCCTGCGCATGACCGATGGATTCGTCACGGCTTCAGTTGGTCGCTTTGCTGCGTGAACCAGTCCGAGATGGTGTGACGAAACGCCAGCAGGAGAATCAGGATGGGAATCGCAATCAACGCCAGGATCAGGATTTTTTCAACCGACATGGCACCGGAGGTATCGTGATGAAATTTTCGAAACATTTTCCGCAGTCGCATGATACACCTCCGGTCAAGAGATTCTTCGGTTCGTATGCCTATTGTATCGGCAATTCGTTAGACGCTTCGCGCATCTCATGGGAACGGGAGCGGCATTATCGAAAACATGCGACCAGAGTAAAGGGTCACCATCCGCATAAACATAGGGGTCAGCAACGCAATGGGGATCACGATCAACGCCATAATCATCATGTATTCCGTAGTCGTCGCGCCACGGCGATCCATCCGGCGGCGGGGCTTTTTATGAGACGCTCGACGCGGCATGGCTCAGGTGCCTTTCAGCCCCAGCAGGTCGGCGGTCAACACTACTTGTTCCGATAGCACGGTCATTGCTGGATCATTTCGCAGTTCGCTTTTCTGGCCGGTCCATTGTAGCTGCCGTTCGCGATCGCTGTCAGCCAGTGTGAACAGATCGGTGATGATGTAATTGCTTTTTTCTTCATCGAATGCCACTTCGCTGATGGAGGAAATCAATCGTGGACCGGTTGGCAAGCGGACGGTTTGCACCAGCAAATCAATCGCACTGGCGACCTGCCGCCGCAGTGCGAACAGCGGCAGGCCCACATCCGCCATCAGGGCCATCGTCTCAATGCGGTGGCAGGCATCAATGGCGCTGGCGGCGTGCAGCGTCGCCAGCGCGCCGCGGTGTCCGCTGGTCATCGCCTGGATCAGGTCCAGTGCTTCACCACGTCGCACTTCCCCGACGATGAGCCGATCCGGCCGCATGCGCAGGGTGGTGATGAACAAATCACGAATGGTAATTGCACCCCGGCCATACGCATCGGCAGTGCGGGCTTCCATCTGCACCACATGCGGGCACTGAATCTGCAACTCGCGCGTATCCTCAATCACCACCACCCGCTCTGTTGGATCGAACGCCGTCGTCAAAACGTTGAGAACCGTCGTCTTGCCGCTGCCCGCACCGCCCACCACCAGAACATTGCGGTGGGCTTTGACGTTGAGCAGCAAAAACTCCATGGCCATTGGCGTCAACGACTGGCGGTCGATTAAAAATTGCGGTGTCACCGCCGAGCGCACAAACCGGCGGATATTAATCTGTGTGCCGCTCTCGGCGATCGGACCCAGCACCACGCACACGCGCGACCCATCGGGCAAGCGTCCATCAAGGATCGGTCTTTCCTGCGACAACGGTTGCCCCACAAATTGTGCAATGTTGTTACCTGCCGCCTGAACATCCAACTCGCTGGGGAAGCTGGCCGTGGTAAGCGTTAAGCGCCCTCCTTTTTCGATGTAGATTCGCTCCGGTCCGTTGACCATGATTTCGGTGACTTCCGGATCGGCCAGGAACGGTCGCAGCGGCGCAAGAAAGAATTCCAGGCTGGCTTCAAACCCGGTGATGCGCCCAGTCACCGGGCCGCGCGCTTGCCCTGCCAGCGGCGATGGCGGCGCGGGCTTCGGTGCGGCCGTCGTCGCGGCCATCATCGCGGTTTTTTTTGCTGGCACCGGGGTGTTGTTGTTCGATGCACGCGTCATGGTTTTTTGAAGTAAAGCAATGTGCCTTGGGGTAGCTGCCGTGCTGCCGACTCATCCACAATGAATTTCCCCTCTTTCAATGTGGCGACCAACACCAGCGACGGCGGTGTCCCCTCTTTGGGCGCAATTCCCACCATCCAGGCCGTGCTGCCCGCCGGGGGGCTACCGTTAGTGAAAACCATCCACTGCCCCTGCTCATCTTTAAGCAATATGCCAGTGCCCTCATATCGGCAGATGACGTCAGTAAAGATCTTCGCCCTGCGCTCGCGCAGCGCTTTAAGAGCCGCGTCCGACCGGGGAATCGATTCGCTGATATGTTTAAGCGCATCGAGCGTGCTGCTGGCAACCGGATTGGCTGGATCATACCACACGATATTCTCCACATCCTGCCGTGCCAGGTCACGCGCAGCGGGTTCATATACCTCGGCGAGTCCCCATCCCGCTATTTGCAGGGTTGATTTTAAGGCCTGGTTCAAAAAGATCGCCCGCACAACAGGGTCTAACTTGTCGTCGCGGCGCAGATCTTCGATGAGGGTGATTCCGACCGTATCCCAATTTTCCGGACCCACCTGTTTGAGACGCGTGGCCAGGGCTTGTGCATAAACTGTATGCGGAAAACTCGTGGGTGTTGCGTCCGTCAGCGCCAGCGGCGGGGCAAGCGAGACTGTCTTGCGCTTGGTCAGATCGGCGGGGTCAATTACTTTGAAGCTGATGCGCATCTGATCGTTAAATCGCATCGTGCGGATATCGATGTCACCCATTACGAAGTAACGATGGCCACTCGAATCGGTGAGGAATTTCAGGTCAGTTAGCAACGGGCTGGAAAGCAATTGCTGAAAGCTTTGCGCCCATGAGCCTTTCAACGCCAGTGCATCGGCTGCCTGCTGCAGGTAATCGCTATACGCAATGATCGCTGGCAGGAAGGGCGACTGCGGAAATCTACCCAGGTAATCCTTAATTTTATCGAGCCGGGCTTTGGCGGCGGCCTCGGTCGAGACGCTGGGCTGATCAATCCAACCAGTTTCGGTGACCCCCAGTGCATCGAGCGCGGCCAACGCATCGGTCAGCTCGGCGGCCCGGGCAAAATCCGATGACTGCGGCGCGTTCGGATAAGCGGCGACGAATCCCTGCAATTCCTTCTTCCACGCATCCGGGGATGTGCCATGCGAACGCATCGCCATGAGCCGCTCGGCCATCTCCATGTCCTTGGCCAACGATGTGCGCTTCGCTGAAATGGTGTCGGTAAGTGCTGAAAGCGCGCTGAGGGTTTCAGGCGATACACCATTAATCTGACGCAACGAATCGGCGTCTGATGCAATCGCATCCAATTCCCGGGCTGCCTGGTCCATGCCCTTATTGGCCATGGACAATGCCAGCCCGTCGACGCGCTTCGTCAGTGCGATAGTCTGGTTTCGCGCTTTTGCCTGGGCCATTTCTTTTAATGCGTTGGCATTGTTCTGCAACTGCTGCACACCGCTGGCCAGCCTATGATCCGGATCAACCCACGCGAGTTGATCGCCGCTATTAAGTACCTGTGCACCCTCGATCGCCACCTGCTGAGCGGTTCTTGATTCAGCCAGCAACGATTGAATCTCGGCGTCGGGATTCTTCAAAGCCATTTCCGCATCGCCCTGGCAGTTTTGTAAGCGGGTCAACAATGCCTGCAGCGTAGCAGTGTCTGCGCTTTGATTCTGCTCCAGTTTTTCCAGCTCGCGCTTGGCCGATGCCACCAGCGGATCGTTGTTGAAATCCGCAGCGCGTTTTTCCTGTTCCTGGGCAACTTGCCGCGCGAGCGCCACATCATGATTCGCGACAGCTTGGTGAATCCTATTGGCCCACCCGCGCGCCAAACCGATCCGACTGTAGTGATAGATTCCAAATGCACCCAGTGCCAGCACGCTGACGACACCCATCACGATCAATGCATAGCTGCGCCACGATTTGCTCCGGAGACGCCCGATCGTGCCTTGGTAGCGCGCCTCCAATTCCACCGGGATCGCCTGCTGACCCGCCCTTAGCTTTTGATAAATCGATTCGAGTTGTGTCTGGGGTGCATCGGCGTCGAGCGCTTCACCAAGCTGCCGCTGCGAACGCACCGCTTCAATGCGAAGGTTCTCCAGATCATCTTCCTGCCTTACCCAGGCGGAGATGGGCTTAAGCTCGGTGGCAATATCCTTGGAAACACCCGCCTGGTTTCCCTCAGCGGCGATCTGGGGAATTTTTTTCAGCAGCCGTGAGCAAGTGGCATGGTCACGTGCGGCGAAGCCGGCGCGCAATTCAACCAGCAGTTTATTGAGCTTTTCAGTAGCCGTGATCCGTTTCAGTCGATCATCCGTACCGCGTGCCGCCGCCATCAGGTCGTCGGGCGGTGCTTCCAGCCACGCGGTGGCCAGCACCTCTTCTGACAACGAAGCCAGGGCCGTTGCGTCGTGCGTTTCCATGGCAGTGGCGAATGCGACCTTCAATTCTTTGAGGCGGGCTTTCTCAAATGTGGCGATGTCCTTTTCCCAGAATCCCCCTCCGTCCAAGCTGGCGACTTGCCGCATCACGGCCAACCTCTGCTTGATAGATGCGCGGCTGAGCGCCAGACGGCGATGTTGCTTCATCATCGCCTCCACCGGTTGCGTCTGGCCATACGCATCATTCAACTGGCCGGCGCGGTCAATTTGCAGGGGCGGTGGGGCGGGTAGTTCATTTTGCTGGCAGAATTCCACCCATTCCTGCGGCTCTGGTAAATCGAGCGCCGCCACCATTTCCAGCAGATTGGGGGATTCATCGGCCTGATGCACCGCTTCGGAGCGCAGCCCTTGCTGCAGAAAAACCGAACATTGCCGGAGCCGTTCATTGGCACTAGCGCAATAGCGCGCGTATTCGGTGGCATAACGGCGCAGTTCATCAGTCACCGGCTGCCCGGGCACGGCTCTAAAATCGCGCAGAAACTCGACTACTCGCTGATAATCAATCATGTCTGCTGGTCCAACTTCATGGCCCACCACGCTTGAGCCGCACTATCGCAACGCACAGTCCCTGCGGCAACTCCGCAACGATGTCAATTTCCTTCAAATCGGCGTATGCGGCCAGTGCTTCCCGCAGTGCCGCGATTCGTATTTCAGCCTTTTTCTGCCGTGCCAGTGGTTCGGTCAGCGAAGCCGCCTCGTTATCCAGATGCGTCCGCAAAATTTGCTCGCGACGCCGCAATTCCCGCTGGTATTCATCCGGCGCGGCCTCGCCCGGTTGCGCCACACCCGGCCGCGCCACACCCGCCGCAGGCGGGCGATCACTCCATTCTTTTATACTCTTTTGATAGTCCGCCGTTGCGCCTTCAAACGCTTTGCGAACCTGGTCCGCATCGGATGCAGCCCGCTTTTGCTCAACCTCGGTGGCCGTCAATTGACTGTTGGCAATTTCGGTCGCCCCGGCCAGATCGTTACTCAACCGATGGTCATCGGTGTTGTAGCGCAGCAATACTGATGGCACGATGTCATCCAAACCGGGCGGCTTCTCTAACCGTATCAGAAATTCACCCATTTTGGCTGTGGGTGCCAGCGTTGCAGCCTTCCACCCCTCCGGTTGCGTGCGCCCCAGCGACAGCTCCATTGGCACCGGCAAATTTTCTGGGAATTTAACCACGCTTTGCATATCGGCGAGCGAAAAATCGATCCGCGTCAGCGGGAAAGTGATTTTTTGTGAGCGCCGATCAGCAGCGTCACTGACGATAAGCTGCGAATTCTGCACCAGCCAGTAAGCCAGCTGCGCTACATGCGGCTGCCGCAGCATGAGCGCGTTGCTCCACGTGAAATCCATTTCGCTTAGGTCGTTGAGCAAGGTGATCGTCAACACCGGCATTGGCCTGGCATCGGCTGATTCATGCCAACTGATCGTCACTGCCCGCGGGGCGGAATTTTTGATCGCTTCCACCTCGAATGTGCCGTGTAGGTCGGGATGCGTGCATGTCCAATGCGTGCTGCCGTCGGGAAACGTCATTGATAGCCTAGCAATGGCTTCGGGGTGATCAAACTTTGTAGCGGCCAGGGGGATTTCGACCACGGGATCGCGCAGCCCTTTACCGGGAGCCGGGGGCGTGAGCGAATGCTCCATTATGATTGATGGCGCTGGAAGACTGACGGTCGTGGGCACCAGGGCCGGCACGGTCGGTGCAGGGATCACTGTAACGGTGGCGGGGGGGGCGATGGCAATTGCTTCGACGGGTTGGGTAGCGCGCTGCGGTGGGGGCGGTAATTTCAGTGCGGGAACGATCGAGACCGCCCTCGACATTACGGTTGACGCAGTCGAGGCGGGGGGGGGCGGCAGCGCCACCTCGCTGGAGCGCCGGTGTATCCAAACCGCCATGCACGTCCCGATCCCGATCACGCAGCAAGCGATGCCATACACGACCACTAGTTTTTTTCGACGCAATTTTTGCCGATCAGCGGCCCAGGTGGTCTGGGACCGGGCCGGTCCAGTTGCAGGTGAAACCCGGACCCCCCCGCGTGGAATAATCACCGGTTGGTCGCGCGAAAGGTTTTGCTGAACCAACTCGGGTTGCTCCACCGGCTCTGGTTGTGGCGCAGATGATTGCTCCGCAGGCTCAGCAGCTATGGGCTTCAGGGCGAATGGAATCGGTTTGATCGGCTGTCGAGCGGCTGCCTTCGTGGTGGCGGGTCCCGCGTGACCGGCGCGGGCAGCCTGAGTCCAGGGATTGTCGGGGGGGGCGGGCAGCTGTGGCCGGGTGAGGTCGATGAGCAGGCCATCCGCGGCGGCGCGCGCCACCGCCGCTGCCGCTGGTGTACCGACCGGGCAGCAGCGCCACTGGCACCCGACGGCACCCGGCAGGCTGGTGAAGTAAGTGTTGAACGTCGCCTGCCACCTCATTGCCGGCGGCAACATGGCCACAGCTTCTGCGATCAACGGGAAAACTTCCTGGCCGGGCTGATAAAGCAGGCCAATGGTTTTCCAGGGCTGAGTAGCAATCAGTTGCGCCACCGCGCCGGCCCACCCCGCATCGCCGGTGAGTCGCAGCCAAGTGGCGTTTGGCGTGGGATCGACATTCCCCGGGGGCAGCGCGCGCGGAGCGATTATGCCGACATGCCCATCCCATTGACGCTGCATCAGCCCTGGTTGTTGGAGCAGGTAGGCCGGCCCGCCCCCCGACATTTCCGATGGATCAAGCACCAGGTGGTGTGCGAATGAATTAGTGCGTTGGGTGTAGTCCAGTCCCGCATCGCACACGCGTGAAAGCACATGATAATGACGCCCTTCCAAGTCCAAAATCCAGTGGGCCTGGGCCACGGGAGTTGTTGCGCCATCAGGCAAGTGGCGAAAACCGCTCATCACTTCGAGGCGGTCGTAGAGCGTCCGTCCGATGCCTTCGCTGGCAGCGACCGTGCAGAACCCTGAATCGCCGGGGCGGAGACCTGCGCGGGCGGATGTGTAGTAAAGTTCGAGGGGCATGTTCGGCTATTTGTGCTCGACCAGCTTTGCGGCCGGGATCAATCCCGGGTGTGATCGCGACAGGGCATAGAGAACGGGAGCAGTCACCCAGTGGGGATGAATATCGCGCGGCCGAATTACCAGCCCGCCCTGGTCGGCGCGACGTTCGGGCGAATGCCCCAGGGCGCTGACCGGGATATAGATGACCGTGCGCGAAAAATCCTCCGCAACCGTGACAATTTCAGGTGCCACCTCCAGCAGCAACTTGCGAAGGTGACGGGAGGTGCGATCGATGCGGGGCACATCCAGCGCGGATCGTCCTGCAGGGACTTTGAAAATAGGTTCGCTGACCATGTCATCGTTCATCAACGGTGCCCAGATGTCGCTCTTGGCGACAAGAATAAGCAGCGGGCGGTCGTAAGGCTGATAGGCAGACAAACCACGGTGCTTGCGAATGCGCTGCGCAGCTTCGGCAAGAATGGTTTCCTGTCGAATGGTTTGCATGGCATCGACAATTTGCGGGTCGGCCGAGAATTGTTTGCACTTTTCCCGGAAACGTGGATCTTGCGTGGGATCGAACAGAAAAAAGAGCGCGCGGGCCTGGGCGAGATGACGGGTGACGGGGGTAAGGGCGGTGTCCTGACCCACGCCATAGTGTTCGCCGGCGTTATCGTACATGCACAGGATAGTGCCTGAGCCGCGCCGCTGCCCCGGGGCCGTCTGCCCAGCCCCGCCGGGGTGGAGCAGGAAGAGAAAGGGTTTAGGGAGGTTCGTCTGCTGGCCACCAAAACGCACCGAGCGATAGAGGTCCCCCTGCGTGCGCGTCTTTTCAAGCACCGTGAGATGTTCAGGATCAGCGGGAAGAAACAAAGTTTCTTCATAGCGGTTGAGCACCCAATTGGCTTCTTTGTCGCCATCGGAAAAGCTGATGCCAAATTCGCGCGCCAATTGCTGGCGGAGTTGCCAGGTCATGGCCGCCAGAAAATGCGATTTTCCGCTGCCGACACTTCCGATGAGAGACAGGAAGGTGACCTCGTTTTCAAGGAGGACCCGTGGGATAGGCAGGTGGCAGCGCGGGCAGGCAGTGGAATTGCAAACCATGCCGCGCGCATCAAGGGCCTGGCCATCAAGGTTGAAGCGCGTGGGCAAAAATCGCAAGGATTCTTCTGGCAGAACGGGGTCACCCATCAGCTCTTCATGTTCGGCGATCCAGAGAATGTCTTCAGGGCGAAATGAATTCCAGCAGTGCGGGCAGATGACCCAGCGGACGAGCCGAATCGCTCCGGCCGGGTCGCCAATGGCAAGGGCCGGATCAACTTCGTTCGCGTGGTCATGTCCTGCTGCATCTTGCATGATGGTCACTTAGAAAATTCCTTCAATTGTTGTGATGCTCTTCCAGGTGGCGCGATCGCTGGAGATGCGGTGCAGGCGCGACACTTCCCCCCGGGCGGCGAGGCGGCGGAGGGTGGGTAAATCAAACGGCCCGGCCGTTCGCGGACCCAGCCGCACGAAGTATCGCAGATCACCGGGTGAATCATTAACCAGAAGCGTATTCACGACTGATTTTTCCGCTGCGGAAAGCGCCGGTGGCTGATCCGAGGCACGCGCGGATTGTGCAGGCCCCGATGCCTGCTGCGCCGCAACGGCCGAAGGGCTGTTTGATCGCAGATCATGGGGCACATCTTTGAGCAAATCATGGAGTAACGAATCGGCGGACTGATAGCGTTTTTCGGGGTTCTTTTCCATCAATCGGGCGACCACTTTGGAAAGGGTTTCGGGAAATTCGCTCAAGATGGCATGCAGATCAGCGGCTCGGGTGTCCTGCGAACAGTGCCAGGCCATCCAGCGCGAAGCCGTGCCTTCATGACCGGTGGCGCGCGAGTCGTATACAGCCGGAAATTGCTGGCGATAGAGCTTTTGTCCCAGCGATAGTTCGTAGGCAATATGCCCCAGCGCATAGAGGTCGGTTGCGGGTGAAAGCGGTCCGAAATCACGGCTCAAAAGTTCTGGTGCCGCATAACGCACCGTGGCAAGCACCCGGGTGCGTTCTATATGAGCCGGCCCTGCAAGGCCGAAATCGGTCACCTTGTACCCACCAAAACGATCGACCAGAATGTTGTCGGGGGAAAGATCGTTGTGCAGTACGGGCGGCGTCAATCCATGCAGCGCCTGCAGCGCGCTGGCGATTTGCCTGAGCAACCCAATGACGTGTTCCGGGCTGACGGGTGGGTCACGCAACACCTGCGTGAGCGTTGAGGGAATCCACTCCAGCACCATCCAGGGTGACCCATCGGTTTCACCAATGGCGTAAACGCTGACGATGT
>JBBSFP010000005.1:0-20792 GCA_038238625.1 Tepidisphaerales bacterium | reverse complement strand
CGCGCCGGTGGCCCGGCGCGGTCTAATCGCGAGATTAGCCAACGGGCATCGGCGCGATTTCTTTGAGATATCCGAACGAATAAATCCCCGTGCCGTGCTCATCGGACCACTCGATTCGCAGCGCATACCCACCCACCAGTTCGGCCT
The DNA here is from genome assembly GCA_038238625.1 of Tepidisphaerales bacterium. Lineage (GTDB taxonomy): Bacteria > Planctomycetota > Phycisphaerae > Tepidisphaerales > Tepidisphaeraceae > JBBSFP01. The sequence continues at coordinate 20,645 of JBBSFP010000005.1, read as the reverse complement.
TGATGGCGCGCAGCGGCTGTGAGTAATTCCCCTGCAATACCGTCAATAAAGATTTTCGCTCGGCTTGCTGTTTTCGGTCTTCCTTGCACTTGGCACACGGGCACTGGGCACGCAAATACCCGATGGGATATACGCTGACGATCCCATCTTCCCACTCGATGCGCAAATGCTCATCGCGCTTGAGATCTAACTTTCGGGGCTTGGGTGGGAAAACGCTCATCATCATCCAGCGAGTAAAAAAAACTGCGTCCGTCAACGGCCGGTAATTCGGCCTGGTATCCGGGGGCGGGGGATCGGCTTCGCCCCGATACAATACTATATAGCCATGTTACAACTTGACAGTCGCGCGGTGCTTTTCCATACTCGCGTCCCCATGTGGCCCCCTTTCACTCATTCACTGGTTGCCCGAAGGCTCACGCTGCTGGTGGCGGCCATGGGGCTGCTGTCGCTTACCGGATGCACACAAACTCAGCCGCAGAATGTTCCGCAGGCCCACGTGAACGACCCGGCCGGTCCCGCCAGACCGGGCGCGGCAAACTCGATCAAGCCCACACCGCCCGCCTCCGCCCCGGTGGATCAGGCGCGCGTCCCCACAGCTTCGACCGTCATTGCCAGGGTCGGGGATAAAACCATCACTTACAGCGACCTCGAAGAGCCGCTCATGCAGAGCTATGGGCTTAACATTCTGCTTCAGCTCGTGCAGTTGGATTTGGCCAAACAACATGCGGCCAAGGATAACGTCGCGGTTACACCTGCTGATTTCCAGCGTGAGCGTGAGCTGACATTGAAGCAAATGTTTCCCGATTCCGAGGTGGCCGAATATCCGGAGCTGTTGGATCGCCTGCTGGCTCAGCAACACATCACCAAGACCGAGTTTGAAATCGTGATGAACACCAACACGTATCTGCGCAAGATTGCAGAACCCGCGTTGATGGGAAAAATCACTGAGCAAAACGTGCGTGATGCGTTTGAAATCATCTACGGTGCCCGGGTCAAGGTGCAGCATATCCAGGTGGCCACACTGCAAAAAGCCGCCGAGGCCAAGCGCCGCATCGAGGGCGGCGAATCGTTTGAAACCGTCGCGCGCGACATGAGCGAAAATCAGCAGACCGCCATGATGGGGGGCGACCTTCCGCCTTTTAGCCGGCAGCAGCAGGGGATTCCTGAGGCGATTAAAGACGCGGCATTTTCGATGAAGGTGGGGGAGGTTTCCGATCCGATTTCCACCGCCGGTTCTTACCAGATCGTTAAGCTCGAGCGCATGATTCCTCCGAACAAGGTCGCTAAATACGATGACGAAATGAAGGCGTTAATGCGGCAGAAACTGCTGGATAATCTCACCTTCAATGCGATAAAAGACCTGCGCGGTCAGCTCGCCGCCCAGGCACTGCAGCCCAGCGTCATGCGGATCACCGAACCGCGACTCAAGGCGCAGTATGAAGCGCGGCTGGCCAACATGGACCAGAAGGAAAAGGCTGAGCAACGCCTGCGGAACGATGCCCATCACACGCCCCCGCCGCCGCAATGGCCCACCACCGATACCACCGACCCGACCACTACCCCAGCCCCATCCACCACTCGCCCGGCGGCCAATCCAACGTTTGGTAAGGGTGCAACGCGCGCCGCATCTCGCCCCGCGAGTCCCGTGGCTAAACCGGCCCGGCCATCGTCCACTTTGCAGACGCCCCAAGCCGCTACCCAGCCGATCATGCCCGTCATGCCGGTTCCCAGCGAGACCGCCGATCCAGCCCCGGTACCCGCATCCCAGGGAGACCAACGGCCGCCAGCTACCGAGTCCGGAGCATCTCCGGACATGGCGCAGCCGAGGTAAGCCTGCCGGTATAGAATCAGTCGCCGGTTTGGAATCAGTTGCTACAAGATCGGTCCCTGAATTGAGCTATCGAGCTAAGACCCATGACACCCAATCCCTTTAAAATCGAAGTTTCGTCGCGCATATCGCGTTTGCCTCCCTACCTGTTCACGCGCATCAACAAGATGAAATACGACAAGCGCGTCGCCGGGGTCGATATCATCGACCTGGGGATGGGCAATCCCACCGATCCCACGCCCAGGAATGTCGTCGACAAACTTGCCGAAGCCGCCCTCGATCCGCGCAATCACCGCTATAGCGTCAGCAACGGCATCACCGGCCTGCGCCGCGAGGTCGCCAACCGGTATGCCAGCAAATTCAACGTGCAGTTGAACCCCGAAACCGAGGTCATTGCCACCATCGGATCCAAGGAGGGTTTCAGTCACCTGTGCCTGGCGTTGCTGGGACCGGGCGATACCGCGGTGGTTCCCGATCCGGCGTTTCCCATTCATATTTATGCGGTGGCCATGGCGGGTGCGAATGTCATTCGCGTGCCGCTGGGGAACGATCAGGCTTTTCTGGATCGGGTGGAAAAGGTCATCGAAGGGCTTTATCCGACCCCCAAGCTGCTGATCCTGAATTATCCGCACAACCCCACGGCCATGACGATTGATGCCGACTTTTGGCCGCGCGCCATCGAGATGTGCCGCCGCCACAATGTGATGATCATCAGCGATTTTGCCTACGGGGAAGTCTGTTTCGATGGGTACAAGGCCCCCAGCTTTCTTTCTGCGCCCGGTGCCAAGGAGATCGGTGTCGAATTCACCACGATGTCCAAGAGCTACAACATGGCCGGCTGGCGGTGTGGCTTTTGCGCCGGCAATGCCGAGATGGTCAAAGCGCTGGCGACCATTAAAGGTTACTATGACTACGGCATGTTCGCCCCGATTCAGATCGCCAGCGTGATTGCGCTGCGCGAATGCCCTGATGCGCCGGAGCAGCAGGCTAAAATTTACCAGCAACGCCGCGATGTGGTCTGCCGGGGGCTGGATCGTATTGGCTGGATGTACGAAAAACCCCGGGCCAGCATGTTTGTCTGGGCCAGAATTAATCCCGACCACATGCACGAAAACGAAGGCACGCTGGAGTTCTGCCTGAGAATGATGGATGAGGCCGAGGTGGCGCTGGCCCCGGGCCGCGCTTTTGGCGAAAACGGCGAAGGGTGGGTGCGCATCGCGGTGGTGGAAAACGAGCAACGTCTTAAACAAGCCATGTCGAATCTGGAGCGGGCCCTGGTCCCCCGAAAACCAAAAATCAAGACGCAACCCGCCCCCGCTGCCGAACCGTTGTAATCCCCCCCCCGAAAAATGTAGGGGCAAGCGTCAGCCCGCGTTTGTGAAACGCCGCTGCCTTAAGGTGCAAATCCCTGCAAAACGTCTGCTCAGGACGATGCCGGTTGACGCCCGCTTTACACGCCAGCTGTCGCGGAGTTTTAAGCCCATTCTTCATCCGCCTGACAGTGCAGCCCAGGCTCCGAGTAGAATCAGGCTGATGGAATTTGCCAGAAATTTGTCCATCGCCGTGACCGGTGCATCGGGGGCCATTGGTCGGTCAGTTTGTGCCGCGCTGGCCGCATCGGGTCATACCGTCTACCCGGTCCGGCGTGAGCCGGGCAATCCATCCGATGCGCGCTGGGATGTCGCCACCGGGCACATCGAATTCCCAGGCCCGGTGGACGTGCTTATCCACCTGGCGGGTCGCAGCGTGGCTGATCGCTGGTCGGCGCAGGTTAAACGTGAGATCGCCGATTCCCGTGGCCCGGCTGCCCAGCGTCTTCTTGCCTGGCTGGCGAATCAACCCGCAAGCGGCCGCCCCAAACGCATCCTGTGTGCCTCGGCGATCGGCATCTATGGCAGCCGCAGCGACGAACTGCTCACCGAAGATTCCCCCCTGCCCCCCCCCGGTGAATCGTTCCTCGCGGATGTCTGCCAGGCGTGGGAGGCCGCAGCGCAGGCGGCGGTGGGCATACCGGTCACCCGCATCCGCATCGGTGTGGTGCTGATGGGCGATGCGGGCGCACTTCCCAAAATGGTCTCCGCCGTCAGATGGGGACTTGCCAGCAGAATCGGCGATGGCCGCCAGTTCATCTCGTGGATCACCTTGACCGACCTGGTACGCCTGATGGAACACCTGGCCACGATGGACACCCCGCCCGAGGTCATCAACGCCGTCGCCCCAAACCCGGTACGCCAGCACGAATTTCTGCGAACGATTGGCCGGATCATTCACCGCCCAACGCTGTTCCCCGTGCCCTCGTCGATGGTGAAACTGATGTTCGGCCAAATGGGCCGCGAGACCGCCCTCGCATCACAACGGGTAACCTCAAACCGTATCCCGGCGGGTTGGGTGTTCAACGATGTGGTGTTGGAAGAGGCGTTGAGGGAGGCTTCCCCTCCGGCCCTCTCTATCCGCGCGCCCAGGTGATCAGGATGTCCGCCACTTCGGGGCGGCTGAATTCTAATGGGGGGCGTTCGCCGGCCTTGAGGGCGTCGCGCACCTTGGTTCCGCTGGGAGCTACTTTGTCTTCCGGGCCGTGCGGGCAGGTTTTGCTGCTCACCACCGCAGCGCACTTGCGGCACCAGGCGGTGTGCTCGAATTTCAAAATAGTCACGCCAATATCGCGCGGCATATCGAATTGATCGAAGATCGTCTGCGCATCATAGGTGCCGTAATAGGTTCCCACGCCCGCATGGTCGCGGCCGACGATGAAATGGGTGATGCCATAATTCTTGCGGATGATCGCATGCAATACGGCTTCGCGCGGGCCGGCGTAGCGCATCGCCAGCGGCATCACGCTCAGCATCGTGCGCTGTGGATTGTAATAATTGTCGATGAGCACCTTGTAGCAATCCATGCGAACATTGGCGGGGATGTCATCGGCCTTGGTCTCGCCCACGAGCGGGTGAATCAGCAGCCCATCGGTCATCTCCAGGGCCACCTTGGTCAGGTACTCATGGCTGCGATGAATCGGGTTACGCGTCTGGAAGGCGGCTACCGTGCTCCAGCTGCGCTTCGTGAACGCTTCGCGCGTTTTAGCGGGGGGCAGGCGATATTCGGGGAATTCCGGATCGAAGTTGGGCGTGATCACATCGATCGGCCCGGCCAGACACCAGTTACCCTGCTTTTTGACGATCGCCACGCCGGGGTGGGCTTCGTCTTCGGTGCGATAGACGTTGGGGATTTCCAGGGCCTTGTCGTGCGGATACTTTTCCTGCACGGTCATGAGCGCCAGCACCTGCCCACTGGAATCTTTCAGGGCAATGCGCTGGCCGACGTTGATTGCCTTGGCAACTTCATCGGCAGGGCTGAGGATCACGGGGATCGGCCAGATGTTGCCATTGGCCAGGCGCATTTCTTTGCAGACGCGGGTGAAATCCACCTGGTTCATGAACCCCGTGAGCGGCGAGAAGGCACCGATGGCGATCATTTCCAAGTCACCGGTCTCGCGGGCGGACAAAGTCACGCTGGGCAGGCTCGCGGCCTCCTTGCGGGCAGCAGTTGCCGCGGATTCCGACAAGACTCGATTTACCAATTCACCACCGTGCGGCGCGATCAACGACATGGCCTGAACTCCTGGGGAAGATGGAAGCGAAAACGCAGTTTTGAATTCCTACCCAACCGGTAGAAAAGGGAGGAGAATACTGACTTTCCTGGCTTCGACAAGAGGAAAAGGGTCCAAAAATCCGAGATGATGAAGGCATGAACAAGGCCCGGATCAAGAAGACAGCAACCTTTGTGGTGCGGTGGGGCATCGCCGTCTTTGGCATTTACTATGTGCTGTCTAACATTTCCATGTATGACCGGGTCATGATCCTGGGCCTGGGGCCCGATAAATGGCCTGAATCGTACAAGCTCGCGCAGCCGGGGGCCGAGGGGGACAGTCAGTTTTACATCGCCACCGGCCCGATCCCACGCGAAAAGGTGCTGGTGCGAACCGAGCCATCAACCGTGCATCTGCATGAGCAGGGCGAGCAGCGATTCGATGTGATGGCCCGCAAACTTTCGGATGATCCCGATCGTGCCCGGTGGCCGCTGGTCGTGGTTCCCCATCGCAATCTGTGGCAGCGCTTCTGGAATAAGCACACCGGGTCGGCGCGGGTGGTAGCGCCCGGTGATGTGATTGGCGAGGTGGCAAAGCCCGTGGTTCCCTATCCGGCGGTAGATATCGGGATGTCGCGCATGCTGCACGAAGCGCAATGGCTGCTGCTGCTGGCGGGCATCCTGGTTTTTCCACTCACGTTTGTCATGACGGCCTACCGCTGGCATGCGCTGCTCGAAGCGCTCGAAATTCACATCAGTTTTGCGCGCACGTTTACCCTCACCATGGTCGGCGCGTTCTACAATACCTTCATGCCCGGCAGCACCGGCGGCGATGTGCTCAAGGCCTATTACGCCAGCAAGCAGACGCACCACCGCACGCGGTCGGTGATGTCGGTGGTGGTGGATCGAATCATCGGGTTGATCGCGCTGATTATCGTCGGTGGCATCGCGGCCGCCACGCAATGGTGGGTGCCTGCGTGCAAGAAGATTGCCCTGGGTTCGGGCGCGATCATTCTGTGCGTGATGGCCGGATTGTTTGTTTATTACACGCCGGGATTGCGTAAAGGGCTGGGCCTGGATTTCATCATTGATCGACTGCCTAAGCAAAAGCAGCTTCGCAACGCGATGCAGGTGATGGACATTTATCGCCGGCGTGCAGGGTTGATTTTGTGGGCATTGGTCGTTTCGTTTCCGGTGCATGCAACGGTGGTTTTGTCGGCCATGCTGGCGTGCAATGCGTTTAATCTGCCGATCCACTGGCCCTATTACTGGGTGATTGTGCCGGTGATTGTGCTGGCGGGTGCGATTCCCATTTCGCCTCAGGGGGCGGGTGTGATGGAGGCGTTTGCGATCGTGCTGACGCGCAACCACGGGTGCACACCGGCGCAGGCGTTCGTGCTGGCGATGGCGGTGCGCATGGTGCAGATCATCTGGAATCTGGCGGGCGGGCTGTTGGTTTTTCGCGGTGGCTATCACGCCCCAACCGCCGCCGAGCAGGCGGAAGGCGCTGCCGAAGAAGCGGTATGAATTCCGGTACTGGTAAAGGTTGAAATTTCCGACCGTTGAGACCGCGCCCGGACATTTGCAGCCTGCCAGCATGAAGAAGGCCACAAAAAAGACGGCCGTGAAGCCCGACCCAAGCCAAATTGTCCTCTCCGTTGTGGAAAAGGCGATTGGGGGGAAGCTGGCTGAACTGCGCGAGAAGGATCGGCGGACAAGATCATTCTAGCCGTAGACGTCCCGCCTATTCCCCACCCGTACGATCAGCACAGTCAACTCACGGTCCCGAATCTGGTAGACAATTCGGTAGTTGCCGGCACGCACTCGGAAAAGCCCGGAGAACTTCTTCCCCTTCAGGGGAATTGCCCCTGACTGGCGAGGATTGTGTGCCAGGGATTGAATGCGCCGTTCGACAAGGGTCCGATCCTTCTTTGGCAGAATGTCAATTTCGGCCTGCGATGACTCCTTGATGAGCAGCTTATAGGACAAACCCGCTCCGCACCTTAGCGTGATGGCCGGAACGGAATAATCTTGTCATCCGGGTCTGCCAATCGTCGTTCCGCCTCAACCACGTCTGCGGTTTCGCTGTCGCTCAGATTTTCTGTAGCCAATGCCCCTCCATCGTCGCTGGGGCGCTGTTCCGCAAGGGGAGCATTGAAATCGTCGCTTTCGACGCACCGCTCATGTTCGTCTCTGTCGAACGGAGGTGTCTCGGGAAAGCTGATTTGCCCTTTATCTGGTTTAACCCATTTCATTGTCGCACCCTAGTCCATGCGTGACCATTAGGATTGGATGTCGTCCCCGTCCTTTTTATCGAACTGATCCAAAAATTTCTTTGCATTTTCTGTAGCAAATGCGTGGGTTTCTCGAATGTTGTGCGATACCGCACCATGGTCAGATGTTTCGATAACGTCTTCGATGAAAACGCTGTCCGTCTCAATCCACACCTTCTTGATGTCGTCGCCAAAAGTTTCAAACCGAAGCGTATAAAAACCGCGGTGATGAACTTCCTGCTTCTTTTTCGGCTTCTTTTTTCCGCGCGGAGTCTTTGCCTCTTCTGGGGACGCAACTTCGGTACCTTGTTCCTTTGGTGGCTGTGGCTGCATTTGCGTTGCGGGAGCAAAGCGAAACCTTACGCCAAAGAAAGATGGTGGCCGACCAAATGGCGTAATCGTAGTCAACGCATTTGCAAGCTTTCCTGCCAACAAGTCAATTGAATCGGTGCAATTTGCTGGCTGTGCGGTACATCGAATCCTGCACCTCTGCGAAAAGAGCGGTCCTATTGACGGAGGCAGGCCCGCCAGCACCGTCTTGACGATATCCACAAAATCATCGACGCCAAACGTCGGCTTGTCTTCGACAATTCGAATCTTTCCCTTGCCAATCTGACACAGCGACTGTCCGCCGCCCTCGCGGCGGGTAGATAGAGTCGGAATTTCTGCTTGTAGATCAAGATTCTCATATGCATAACCGCCAGGTGCATTCAGTTTCGCATAGAGCTCTCTAACCTGTTCTTTTTTAATGGCAAAATTCGGGTGATCCGGATACGCAAGCTCCACCGACAGATAGATTGTGCTGATCCCTGTAAGCATCTGCGTCCTTGTCAGGCAACATAGGCTACTTGGCCCAGCGGGAACAAGCGGCTTTTCTCGCACTCTCGCTGCGCTGTTTCGCCGTGAGTTTTGCAGCGCGCGCTGGGCCGCCCTTTAATCCCCCCAGGCGGCCAAGCGCAACGGCAAACGGATTCTTTCCATCGCTCGTTGCCGGAACTTCTCCAGATGTAATTGTCTCCGCAACCGCGACCACAAATTCGTCCGTCTTAGTATTTTTGCGTGAACGACTAGACATGCCAATTTTATGCCATACCGCTCACGCATTGTCAACTCAGTATTAAAGTTAATTACACAACATCGGTTCTAGAAATCCGTCGCGTGCTACTCGCGTTTGAGAAATCGCGGATTCAATCGAATTGCCCGGCTGGAATTCACACTCCGCCGCAACCGAATTCCCGTCGGGGGTGAAATTCGTTGGCAGCGCGATTACCATCCCGTCATGGCGTTACGGGTGTACAACACGCTGACCAGGCAAAAAGAGCTATTCGAGCCGGTGCAACCGGGCCGGGTGACGATGTACCTGTGCGGGCCAACGGTCTATAAATCGCCGCACATTGGGCACATGGTGGGGCCGGTGATTTTTGATGCGATTAAACGGTACCTGCTCTTCAAGGGGTTTGACGTCAATTGGGTTGTCAACATTACCGATGTGGACGACAAGCTGATTGCCGCCGCCGCCGAGGCGGGGACTACTGTGGCGGAGCTCGCCGAGCGGCATACGGCGGAATATTTCAGTTGCCTCAAGCTGCTGGGAGTCGACACGATCGATCAATTTCCCAAGGTCACCGATTACATCCCGCAGATCGTGCAGCTTTGCCAGACCCTGGTTGACAAAGGTTTTGCGTACGCGGTGGCAGGTGACGGTGCAGGTGATGCGGCGGGGAACCTCTATTTTGACGTGGGCAAAGACAGCGATTATCTGAAGCTTTCGCATCGGAAGCTCGAAGAGCAGGAAGCCGGCACGCGCGATCTGGAGGGGGGCCCGAAGCGCAACCGCTCCGACTTCGCGCTGTGGAAAGCCGCCAAACCGGGCGAACCGGCCTGGGATTCTCCCTGGGGCAAGGGCCGGCCGGGATGGCACATCGAATGCTCCGCCATGAGCCTCGAATGCCTTAAGACCAAGACCATCGACATCCACGGGGGGGGGATGGACCTGATTTTTCCGCATCATGAAAACGAGCTGGCACAAAGCGAGTCGGCCACCGGGCAGCCCTTCGTCAAGTACTGGCTGCACAATGGTCTGACCCGGCTGAACACCAAAAAAATCAGTGGCTCGGACGCTGCAACGACGGAGGGGAAAGCAGCGCTGGCGGCGGTATCGGCGCGGAAGTTGATCGGCGATTATTCTCCGGAATTGCTGCGCTATTTTCTACTGAGCACCCATTACCGCTCGCCCATTGATTTCACGGATGAAGTAATCATGGCCGCGCGCAAGGGGTTGGAAAAATTCACGCGTCTCTTTGAGCGCATCGAGCGGCTGACGGGCCAGCCCCTTCCGACCAAGGGGCTGGACATGGACATTGCCTCGCGCGATCTGCTGGAAACCCCGATGGCCGATTTCGCGCGCTCGGTCTTGTCGTTCAAAATGAAATTTCTGGAGATGATGGACGACGATTTCAACACCGCCGGGGCAATCGGTGTGCTGCACGAAATGGCCAGCGAGGCCAATGCCTTTATCGAATCCAGCGGGCTGGAGAAGCAGCCGATGCCCGACAAGTTGGAAGCAGCAACTGCGGCGGTGCAATCCCTCAAAAATCTCGCACAGATCCTGGGCCTTTTCCGCCAGCCCACGCAGCGCCCCAATCAGGACAATGATCTGGCTGACAAGCTCATGGCGCTGCTGATCCAGTTGCGGCAGGATGCACGGGTCAGCAAAAATTTTGCGCTGGCGGATGCAGTGCGAAAGGGACTGGTCGAGATCGGAGTCACGCTTGAGGACCGTGCCGACGGCACCGGTTGGCGCAGGGATTAAGCCCCATTCCGCCAGGACCGCCCGATTGGGTCGCACCCTGGTTATTTCAAAAACATTCGCCCATGAAAATTCTTGGTATCGATCCCGGGCTGCGAATGACCGGTTACGGCCTGATTGAATACCGCCCCCTGCAACCCACGCAGCCGCACCTGCTCGATGGCGGCGTCATTCGGCTCAAAACCAACACGTCGCTGGCTGATCGGCTTACCGAACTGGCAGCGGAACTCAATGCGCTCCTGGACGAATCGCCGCCTGATATCTGCGCGGTGGAACAGCTTTATGCCCATTACAAGCACCCGCGAACGGCAATTTTGATGGGCCATGCGCGGGGGGTGATTCTGCAGACGGCGGCGACGCGGGGGATCCGCATCGCCGAGTTCGCGGCCAACCGCATCAAGCAATCCGTGACCGGTCACGGTCATGCGCCCAAAGCACAAATGCAGCGGGCGGTGCAGGTCCTCTTCAAATTGGCCGAACCCCCCTCGCCACCGGATGTGGCCGATGCGCTGGCAATTGCGATCTGCTGCGGGCAGTCGCTGGTGGGGCGTCGAATCACCCATCATTAGAAAAAAGTTCGCTCTCAATTCGTCCCTCAGAAAGCCATATCAGAGATCGGTAGCGGAGTTTCCGGGGAGTGGGCAATCCTCTACAATCTTCGCATGATTCATCGCATCGACGTGCGTACCCGGGGAGACAGCGATCCCGGTGGGGGGGGGCTGCACCAGCAGGTTGAACAAGCCATCGGAACGGTGGGGCGGATCGAAACCTGGCGGATTTTTCTGCTCGATTCCGAGGCAACCCCGGCGCAGATTCAGCAGGCGGGCGAGGGGCTTCTGGCTGATTTGATTGTTGAAGAAGCAGTGATGCGAAGTGGCTTCAGTGATGCCCCCGGCAGCCGCGTAGAGATTCATCTTAAGCCGGGCGTGATGGATCCGGTGGCGACCTCCACAGCCATGGCCCTGGCGGATATGGGAATCCCGGTTCGGGAAGTGCGCACCGGGCGCGCCTATGTGTTCACACCGCCGCTGCAAACCGAGCAACTGCAGCGCCTGGCCCAGGGCGTGTTGGCCAACGGGGTGATCGAATCCGTGCATTTTAAAGCCTATCACCCGGCCGAATTTCCAGCGGCACGGCAGTACGTCTTTGCGTTGCGGCATGTGCCATTGCGGCAATTGACCGATGACGCTCTGCAGCGTCTCAGCCGTGAGGCGCACCTGTTTTTATCACTCGAAGAGATGCAGGCGGTGCAGAAATATTTCGACCTGCAGCAACGCGAACCCACTGATATCGAGCTTGAAACGCTCGCCCAAACCTGGAGCGAGCACTGCGTGCACAAGACCCTAAAGAGCGCGGTTGAACTCACCGTGCGTGATGAGGCAGGAAACGTGCGCGCCCAGCGCAGCTATTCCAACTTGATCAAAGAGACCATCTTCAAAAGCACGATGGACCTGACCGCTGGCGGGACGGACCAGTCGTTCTGCCTTTCGGTCTTTGCGGACAATGCGGGGGTGATTGCCTTCGATGAGGAGGATGCGGTCTGTTTCAAGGTGGAGACGCACAATCACCCCAGCGCGATCGAGCCGTACGGCGGGAGCGCAACCGGGGCGGGGGGGGTGATCCGCGATATCCTGGGCACAGGGCTGGGCGCGCGGCCGATCGCTAACACCGATGTGTTTTGTGTCGCTTTTCCCAATCAGGAAAAGAGCCTCCCGCGCGGGGTGATTCATCCACAGCGCGTGCTTCGCCAGATCGTGGCGGGGGTGCGCGATTACGGGAATCGGATGGGCATTTCGACCGTCAATGGCGCTGTCTATTTCGATGATCGCTACCTGGGTAACCCGCTGGTTTTTTGCGGGTGCGTGGGGCTTATTCCGCGGAACAAGGTGCAGAAGAAAACGCTGAGTGGCGATGCGATCGTGGTGATGGGGGGCCGCACCGGGCGCGATGGCATTCATGGCGCGACTTTCTCCAGCGCGGAGCTGACCGACACCCATGCCGATGAATTCAGTCATGCCGTGCAGATTGGTAATGCGATTACGGAAAAGAAGATGGCGGATGTGATCCTGCAGGCGCGCGATGCGGGACTGTTCACAGCCATTACCGATTGCGGGGCGGGGGGGCTTTCCAGCGCGGTGGGCGAAATGGCGCAGGAGACCGGCGCCAGCGTGCAGCTTGAAAAGGTGCCGCTCAAATACGCAGGACTGCGCTACGATGAAATCTGGATCAGTGAAGCGCAGGAGCGCATGGTGTTGTCGGTGCCCATCGAGCAGGTAGAACCGTTGCTGCAGCTGTGCCGTTCGGAAGATGTGGAGGCGACGGTCATTGGCACGTTCGGCACGGAGCGGCGGGAGCTGGTGTTGGAGTTCGCAGGAGCGGAAGTGGGCCGCATCAGCATGGATTTTCTGCACAACGGATTACCCAAACGTATGCGGCAGGCCCTGGTGATCGAGCGCGGAGATCATGCCGATGGCGATGCCGCCGCGCAGGTGCCCGTTGAAGAAATTGAGCGCCCATCTCCTGAAGATGCAGTGGAGCGGCGCGGAGGTTCCCCCCCCCCGACTACGGTCCCAGCGATGGTCCCTGTTTCGGCAACTGTCCTGCATCGACCCACGAGCACTGGGTTTCCACCGCTCTCAGGAACGGGCGCTGATTTGGGCCCGCGCGTCGCCGAGCGGTTGCTGGCGACGCTGTCGCATCCCAACATCGCAAGCAAGCATTGGATCATCCGCCAGTATGACCACGAGGTGCAGGGCGGGTCGGTGATCAAGCCGCTGGTGGGCCCGCTGCAGCGTGGCCCCAGCGATGCGGCGGTGATTCGCCCAAAATTGCATAGTTACCGGGGAGTCGCCATCGCCTGCGGCTTAGCCCCGCATGTAACCGATCCGTATCGCATGGCTATCGCCGCAATTGATGAGGCGATTCGCAATGTGATCGCCATCGGTGCAGAGCCCGGGCGGATGGCGATTCTCGACAATTTCTGTTGGCCCAGCGTAGACGATGAAATCACCATGGGGACGCTCGTCCGCGCCTGCGAAGCGTGCCATGATGCAGCCCGCGAATTTGGTATCCCGTTTATCTCTGGTAAAGATTCGCTGCACAATCAATTCACTAATAGCGAGACCGGCCAGGTACTGCGCATTCCCAACACGCTGCTCATCAGCGCCATCGCCGTCATTCAGGATGTGCGTCAGTGCCTGACGATGGATTTCAAGCAGCCCGGCCATCATTTGGGGATCGTTCGCCAGCTTGATCCTGAACCTGATTTAGTGACCCTGGCCAGCACCCATCGGTTGATGGCCCAGGCCATAGCGGCGGGGCAGATCGTCAGTTGTCATGACATCAGCGACGGCGGCATGCTGGCCGCCACCGCGGAGATGGCGATCGCATCCGACATCGGGGTCGATCTCCGCTATCCGCACGAGCGGTTTTTCACTGAAATCCCTGGCGAATATCTCTTCGAGTTTGATCCATCCCACACCGATGCGTTGCGCGATCATTTTGGTTCGTTGCAAACATCATTTGAAACCTGCGGCGAACTCATTGCCGAACCGCATCTGCGAATTGCCAATTATCGCCAGGTGCTGGCGACGGCCTCCATTGATACGTTGGCCACTGCGTGGCGGAAAACGCTGGACTGGTCTTGAAATCCCCTGCTTTGCGGGGCTTTACTTAGGGAGCCAAATACCATGCTGGTGGGTGCGGCGCGACAAATCATTAACTGCGATGCGGGTCATACCCTCTGCGGATATGGTTCAGATTACCCGGTGGCCGGCGTGCATGATGACCTGTCGGTCACGGCGCTTTTTCTAGACGATGGCCAGCGGCAGGCGGTGCTGCTGAACTACGATTCACTGGGGTTTGCGGCGATCACCATCGATCTGTGCCGCGCCGCGGTGGGGACCGCCCTGGGCATTTCGCCACAGAATGTATTTCTCACCTGCACCCACACGCACTCGGCTCCTGATGCAATTGATTGCGAACCGTTTGCGCCTTATGAACGCCGCCACAGTTGCCAGCGCGATTATTTGAAGCAGATTCGGGAATGGACGGTGGCGGCGGCGAGGGCAGCCCAAAAGAGCGCGGAGGAATGTGAGCTGCGCTACAACTACGCGACGGCCGCCGAGAATATGAATCGCCGATATACATTTCCGGATCGCCGCATTTTGTATATTCCCGACAACAAGCAGCTTGCTGGCCTTTCCAACGAATACGTGGATCGAGAGCTGGGCATCCTGGCGTTTCGCAAGAAGGGAAAACCCAATAGCTACCAGGCGATCATCACCAATTACACCTGCCATCCCCTTTGCGTGGGGAACACGTCTAATCTGCTTTCGGCCGATTTTCAGGGGGTTCTGCGTCGGCGGATCGAAGAGACGTTTGAAGGATCACTTTGCCTGAGCACCACCGGCGCGGCAGGGGATAATCATCCGCTTTTCCCGGAGGGCGGATTCGTGGCGATGGAAGCGATGGGAAACCGCCTGGCAGAAATGGCGATCTCGCGCACGTATGATGCGGTTGCCGTCGATGGCGATGATCAATTGCGGCTGGCATATCCGCGTGTGACGATGGCAATCAAGGATGAGCAAACGCTGCAGATGTTACCCAGCAGCGCCGCGCGCTCGCCGGGCTGGTTGCCCCGGCAAACGCAGCACCACACGCGTGTATCTCTGCTGGGGATCGGGCCGATTTTGTTCGCCGGTGTGCCGGGCGAAATGGTCAGTGCGCTGGGTGCGATGCTCAAATGGTCCAGCCCTTTTCTAAAAACCTACGTGCTTTATTCGGCGACCGATTATGTCGGCTACATCCCGGCAGCCAATCAATACCACTGGGGTGGTTACGAAGCCGACACGTCGCCCTTCGCTGCCCAGGCGGGTGTCAAGCTGGTGGCGGACATAGTGAAAGCGGCATATGGGTTAATGGAACAGCAACCCTTGCGGCTGAAAACGCTGGACGTGCCGCTGATGGATGGACGAGCCAAATAGATTTTTCACCCGGCAGCGTCGGCAACGAGATGGACGAAGTGGAGATCCGATGGAAAGCGTGAATCAATCCCGGCTGGTTGATGATCTTCGCCACAACATGGGGCTGCGCGCGGGCGATCGGGTGGCAGTGCATTCATCCATGAAATCGCTAGGCCCGGTGGAGGGGGGGCCGATGGCGTTGATTGCGGCATTGATCGAAGCGATCGGCGGTCCGGAACGGGGCACGTTGCTGATGCCCTGCTTCACCAAGCCGCTCGACGAGGTGGATGTGTTGCACACGCCGTGCCGGCTTGGGCTGGTACCGGAGACGTTTCGCACATTTCCGGGGGTGGTGTTATCGAATAATCGAACGCATCGGGTGGCGGTTTTCGGAAAAGAGGCGGTGGAAATCGCCGGCTGCCACAATCGCAGCACGGAGCTTGGGATCGGGTCTCCTTTTCATGAATTTGCCAGGCGCGGCGGGATCACGCTGCACATCGGTTGCGACCTGCGCTCCAGTTCCCTGGTGCATGTGGCGGAGCACATGTATCCGATGCCGTTCAGCCACGCGATGATTGGATATCCGGGGTATGAGAAGCCGATTTCGCTGGTGTTACCCGATGGCACCAAGCGCGTATGCCCGCCGATTGAGCTGCCGGGGGACAGCGCTGGCTTTGTAAATCTGCAGAAGGAGATGGAGCGGCTGGGCCTGATTCATCATGGCACGGTCGCCGCGGCGGAGTGCATGCGGCTGCACAGCCTGGATATTCTGGCAATTGCAGTGGAAATGCTGGCGCGCGATCCTATGGCGCTGCTTTGCGAGAATTCGCGCTGCCCGGTATGCCCCCCTAAACGGAAAATTGTGTCTGATGCGCTGGCGAACGGTGCGGATTCGCCTCGTTGAAGCCATGTGCGTGCACGGAGACTAAACAATGAACGCCGCGCTCGAGCGTTGGAGGTATGGTGATTAAGTCCGCAGATGTGTCGTTGCGGGCGCGATGGGCAGTCTGAATTTGTCGAATGAGATTTGAAATGATGCAAAATCCGGTGTTTTCGGCGGTGAATCAAAAACAATCGCAGTGGTTTATGGAGCCACTGGAGGCCCGGCGGCTCCTGACCTATGGCCCGTCGATGACGGTTATCGGACTTGATCGGGCCATCGCCGACTTTCCATCCATCACGGGCAGTGGGGAAACGGTGGTCATTGTCGACACCGGTGTGGATTACAACAACCCGTCGTTGCAGGGGTCGGGCGGCGCGGGATTTGGGCCGGGGCACAAGGTGGTCTACGGCTACGATTACGTCGACAACGACCCCAACCCCTTCGATGGCAATGGGCACGGCACGGGGGTCAGCGGGGCATTGGCGGCCGACCCGTTTAACCTCGACGGGTTCCAATACCAGGGCGTGGCACCGGGTGTGAACATCATCATGCTGCGGACCGATGATGGCACCAATCGCCGCTCGATCAATGAAGGTCGTGTGCAGCAGGCGCTGGACTGGGTGATAGGCTCGATCAATGGGGGTAACCCCTACAACATCGTGGGCATCAATATTTCCAATGGCTGGTCGCGCTACCTCGACCCTGTCGCGGATCCGGTCTATGGCAATGAGCTGGCTACACTGGCGGGGGATGGAATTTTCATCGGGACGGTGAGTGGCAATTCCGGAGGGAACAATCCGGTGGGCATTGAGCTGCCCGGTGCCGACCCTAATGCATATGCCACCGGGTCGACCAACGTGTCGGGGCAGATCAGCGGTTTCACGCAGCGCGGGCCATTGCTCGACTTGCTGGCGCCCGGGGAAAATATCACCGTCCCCTATTACAGCCCGACCGATTCGTCACTGCATTATGTCGATTACGCCACCGGTACCAGCTTCGCTTCGCCGCAGGTCGTGGGAGCGGCGGCACTACTAAAGCAAGTCGACCCCACGCTCACGCCAGCGGGAATCCTGGCAATTCTGCAATCCAGCGGCTCCGATGTCGCCGATGCGGCTACGGGCACCACGTACAAAGAATTAAACGTCGATGCGGCGATCGGGATGGACTATTCGCAGGCCCACGGGGGAATCAATAATCACGCGCAGGCCAGCGCGCAGGTTTTGACGTTCACCGGTTCTACCGCCCCTTTTACGGCAGAGGTGGATAATCAGCGGCTGCTGATCGCAGAAGCAGATTATTACAAATTTTCCATCAGTCAGCTCTCGGCGATGGATATCACGCTCACCACCACCGCCAGCAGCACGCCCGGCATGCAACTGCTCAACAGCAGCGGCCTGGCCATCGCCACACTCGATGGCAACGATTCAATCGTGCTGTCGGCGGGAACCTACTACGTGAAGCTCTCTGCCCCGCGCAGCACGATCGCTGGAACCTATACGCTGAGGATCGATCAGACTCCCGACGATGGTGCCGGCAACCATACCCCCACGAGTGCCGAAGCAATCGCCTTGAATGATGATGGCAACGGCCATCTGGTGGGCAGCGTTGCGAACAACACTCTCTTTGGAGGAACCCCCGACTATTACTCGTTCACGCTCAACGGCACCGCCGATGTGAACATCAACATCAACTACGGTGGATCGGACTTTCCTGCCGGGCAGTTGCTCGCCAGCGATGGAACTCCGATCGACTCTTTCGGCAGCGGTGGAGAATCTACGCAACTGCAGAGCGGCCAATACCTGGTGAAGCTCTCTTCTGATACCACGTTGCAACAAACCTACGGCCTGACGATCAGCGCCAGCCCGGTCACCACGGTGGCGACGACGTTCAACCCCACTGCGTCGGCCAACTCGATTGCCTATACCGTTGGCGGCACGCTCGACATGGCTTACTACGACACGGGTACGACCCACCTGATGTTCGTCACGCGTGCCCCCGGCGGCGCGTGGGGCACGCCACAGGTGGTGGATTCCCATCCTGATACCGGGCTATACACCTCCATGGTGATCGACCCCAACGGGCTGCCCAACATCGCCTATTTCGATGGATTTAACGGCGATCTGAAGTTTGCGCATTACACGGGCAGCACCTGGCAAATCGTCACGCTCGACAGCGCGGGCTCCGTCGGGCTTTATCCCTCGCTGGCTTACAACGGTACGACCCCCAGCATCGCCTACTATGCCCGCTCGAGCGGCGACCTGCGGTTTGTCACGCTGGGCCGGCGCGGATGGGCCATATCCACCATCGCCTCCACCGGCGATGTCGGGCGTTACCCCAGCCTGGCGCTTAACCCGGTAAACAAACTTTTCTCAGTGGGTTATGAAAATACCGGCACCGGGTTCCTCAATTACGCGGCGCAGAATGGCACGGGTTGGTCCATCTCGGTAGCTGATGACACGCTGAGGCTCGGTTCCGCCTGGGTATCGCTGGCGTTTACGTCGAGTGGCACCCCCGCCATGAGCTACGATGACACTTACAATTCGGCGTTGAAGTACACCATTCTCAGCGGAAGAACCTGGCTCCCCGAGGGCGTCGCCGGCCGCCGACAGCCCGGGCTATATACCCACCTGCGATTTCTACCGCGCAGCACGACCCCGCAGATTATTTACAACAACCCGACGAACAACGATGTGGTATCGGCACAGCTAAGCCGCAGCGGCTGGTCCAACACCCCCATCGCCACCGGCGGCGGGGCCTGGCTATCGACCGCGTTCAACGGATCGGTATTGACGTTCGCCTTGCAGCAGGGGTCGGTGCTAAATGTTTCGGATATGTAATGCCCGGCCCTGAGATTAGTAGTCGCGCGATTTGCGGAATTCTGCAAGGGTGAGAACGTCGAAATCAATTTCATTCCTATCACCCCGATCACGGCCACCCAGCTTCAAGCCAACCTGAGGGTGCGCATGTACCCACTTTACTCTCGCCCGAGAACGCCGATCCGAATAATCAGGAATATCAGCCCTGATACTATACATATTAGCGTCATGATCTTTCCCAGGACTGCAAAAGCGGCCTGGTTGTAGACGTTGCCCCAGAAATAATGGAAATGGGCGAAGAGGCCCGCACATACCCACATGATCCCATACACGGTTGCGTTCCACCCGTGAAGGGTCATTGAAATATCCCCGCCGAATTCCGCCTGTCGTTTCAGAATGATATGAATGCCGTAGAGGATCAGGCACGCCGGAAGCGCCATCCCAAGCGCCCATTTGTAGGTGACCCCTTGTGGAGGCTGATCGGCGAGATCATGACCCGTGCCGGAATGATCGGGATCGTAGGGCAGCATGGCGGATGAGCGTATGCGGAAGCTGCGCTGCCGCAAAATCTTTTAGGAGGTCAAAGAAACACGGACACCCCGGATGAACCGGGATGCCCGTGGGTCGCCAGGAGAGATTGCAGCCGTCCCCTGGAGGGACCGGATTTTTAGAAACTCCTGTTTAAGCCTTCTGGAAGACGCGGACGTAATCCACGTTCATGGTCGCGGGGAATGCCGTGCTGGCATCGGGTGCGCCCGGCCAGTCGCTGGAGGTACCGACCGCCAGGTTGAGAATCACGTATTCCGGAACGCTTGGGACGTTGGCGTTCACGGTGTAGATGGCTTTGCCATCAAGGAACCAGGTGATGTGATCGGGTTCCCAATCCAATCCGTAGGTGTGGAATCCTTTGGAAAGGTCCGGACCCTTCACGCCGGCACCGACGGTGCCATTGTGGTGGAGATGCACGTAGTCGGTGCTGATCTCATCGCCAAGCACTTCGGAGATATCAATCTCGCCATCGCCATCATGGTAGTTACCATTGCTGGGCGTGGGGAGCATCCAGAAGGCGGGCCAGAGCCCTTTACCGGCAGGGAGCTTCATGCTTGCTTCGATGTAGCCGTACTTGAAAGAGAAGCTGTCGGAGGTGGTCACCAGGCCGCTGGTATAGTCATAACCATTGAGGTTCTGCGTGGAGGCGGTGAGGTTCAGCGAGCCATTGGATTCGGTGACAGCGGATTGCCCATAGGCCTGAGCTTCGTCCCACTGGGGATTGGAGGTCATGCCCCAGATGGAATAGTTCCAATCATTGCTGACCGAAGAGCCGTTGAATTCATCGGCGAATTTGAGCGACCAGTTGCCGGCGACCGGGATGTTGCTGGGGCCTCCGGTCGGTGCCGGGACGGGCGTGGGCGCCGGGACCGGCGTGGGCGCAGGCGCCGGCGTGGGCGCAGGCGCCGGGGTGGGAGCCGGCGTGGGGGTCGGAACCGGTT
>JBBSFP010000004.1:0-25075 GCA_038238625.1 Tepidisphaerales bacterium | reverse complement strand
GTATAGTAACTATTCCACGACTGCCATCTCTCAAAATGTGGGGAGTAAAATCTGCGACTGTTCCTCGGCGATGCCCTAGCGCAGCAGCAGCACCATTGCCATGACGGCCATGAAGTTGTTCAGCGCATGCGCTGTCATGGACGCAATGATCGACCCGCGCCACTCGCGGATCAGGGCGAATACCACGGCCATTGAGCACAACGCGGGAATGGCCATCCACCCCTGCGGGTGAATCGCCGCAAACGCCAGGCCCACGACCAATGCCGAGATCAACACGCCATGGCGTTGCCTCATGTGGTGATAGAACGCGCCGCGGAAGGCGGTTTCTTCCGCCAGGGGGGCGCAGATGCAGGCCACGAAAAACACCGCCAAAATCGTAAACGGTCCCCCACTGAAATAGTTGACAATCGGGTGCATCATGGGCGGGTGCCCGCCGGGTGCATCAAGCTGGGTCGATGCTGCAGAGCCATGGCTCGCGGCTGCTGTCGAGATAATCACGGTGATGATGATTCCGAACAAAAAGATGGGTAACCCAGCCAGGTATCCAACGATCCCCGCCCCCATCTCGCGTAAAACGCCGCGCCCTTTATGCCAGCCCAGTGCCCGGCGAATGGCCGCGCCGCGCTCACCGCTCAAGTGTGGCCACAGCGCGACCATCGCGCCGGCCAGCAACGCCACCGTGCCGGATAAAATCAGCGGCGCGTGCTCGAAAAGCAGTTCGGCACCCACGAGCAACACGACCATCGCTCCCAGGTAAAGTGCGAAGGCTTCCAGATAACGGGAGCCATACGGTTGGCTGGTTTCCACCGGGTTTTGTGGCGATCCCCAAACGCTTTGGCGATACCCACGCCCCAGCCGATCGCGCCTCACCAGCACGATGATGCCCAGCACCAGCCCGGTCAGGCCGATCACGAACATCAGCACACCTAGCAGCACCATCCATAGCAGTGTTTGCCGCGCCGCTTTGAGCGCTATTATCCGATCCGTTCCCGGGCCAGATCCGAGTGCCAACCGCCCGAACCAATGATGGCGTTGCAGCAATCCATCGTGCTCGGCGGTGCTGAGGGTAGTTGGCCCGTGGCGATACATTTTTCCAAAAAGAATTGCATCCTGCTTCAGCGTGGGGTCGCCGGTGGTCTGGGCCAGGTTGTCCATCTGGTCAGCGGTCGCTTCGAATAGAGAGGGGGGCGTAACGTTGAACTGAGGCTCATCGAGCTCACCTTCAATAATGATCGCGTGTATCCGATCCGCATCCGAATAAATATTGCTCTCGAGGGTCTGCTTGGCCGCTTGCGCCTGGGCACTCGATTGCATGAGCTGCTTTGTGCCAACCGTGTAGCGGCCCACGAGCGCCATGACCGGGTTTTCCTGTGTTTGCCGGGCCTCGTGGGCGGTAATGCTATGAACTAGCCGGGTATTTTTCAGCAGCAGCCTCCCCCCCCCCGCCAGAAACGCCACCACCAGTGCAATGCCCACCCACGATACCCAACCCCAGGCTGGAAGTTTGCCCGCCGCAACCGGGGGGCGATCAAAATCCAATACCTGCGCCGGCAATGGTGCTGAGTTTGTGGGTGGATAGTAGGCCTGGTTGTAAGCCGGTGGATACCCATACCCCGGCGCTGCATAACCCGCCGCTGCATACGGCGGGGGGGGGAACCCAGCGGCTGATGGCAACGGTGCCGGCTGCATCGGAAACAATTCCGCCAACTCCGGTAACGCACCGGCCGCCACCCACTGATCCATGCCCGTCCGCCACACCAGCGTCTGCGGGCCCACCCCCTCGATCAGCAATTGTTCCCGGGCCACCGGCCCATGCGTTTGCCCATTATTTGCCAGGTAATAGTCCATAGCTCTCTCTTACTTTTCAAAACGACCCCATCCACGAACTTCTAACGCGTCGGCTGCGATGTTGCATCACCCAATTCCACGCGTTTCACATACACCAGATCCTTGAGCGCCTGCCCGACTTCACCCTTGTCGCGCTTGTGCAAAATAAACGTTTTTACACCCGATGGAGTATCCAGATAGATCGGCGATGATATGCCGCCTACATACTGCCTGCCGTTGCTCAAGGCCACGGTGTATTCCAGCTCGCGCGCGGGGTAGGTTTTACCGCTGTATTCCTTGATGTCGCTGCCGCTGGCGCGAAAGTGCCACTCCTTTTCATCACGCTCCCAAAGCACTTTGCTCTCAATCGACTGCACGCGCGAAAAGGCAACATCGTGATACTGAGCCTCCTTCTCATCCCAGATGCGCAGCGGCTTATCGAGCGTGGTGGAAAGCTGGCCGGTCATTTTTTCCCCGTCGCTGGTGACGATGATTCCATGGCGAATGCCGAAGACTTCTTTTTCGCTTTCCTTTTCAAAAGGTGGAGCGGGTTTGCTGATGGGCTTGTCAATAACCCCCGAAGCTGCGGGCGTCGCCTGCTGCATTAACCAATCGACAGTATCATCCACTGGGCGAGTCACCGCTTCGGTGGTCGGCCGGGTGACGGGGCCGGCGGCCCATAGCAATGGCGTCGCGCAGGCGATTAACAGCAGGTGGGCCCGGTTCATGTCATGCGATAATAGCTCAAAACCACTGGGCGCGCCCGCGACTGATCCTCTCACCGCCGCCGTCGCAACCATCCCACCCGGAGCGTGGGCCGTGGCGGTGAGTGGCGGAGCGGACAGCGTGGCCCTGCTGAGCGCCGCGCGCGGCCGCAAAGATTTACGCCTCGTGGTGCTGCATCTCAATCACCAAACCCGCGGTGTCATGAGCGACGCCGACGGCCGCTTCGTCGCAGAACTCTCTGCCCTCTGGAACCTCCCCTGCATCACCGCCACGCTCAGCCAGATCGAGCGCTCCGCTGCCCGCCAGCCATCGAGCTCCAATCCATCCGCGCGCTACCGTGCCGCCCGGCTGCTTTTTTTTAAGCAACAGGTTGCGGCCCAGTCGCTGCAGGGGGTTCTGCTGGGTCATCATGCCGGCGATCAAGCCGAAACCGTGCTGCATCGCCTGCTGCGCTCTTCGCCCACCCATCCGCTCCCCAATGGGCTATTCGCCCTGCGCCGCGAGGTAACACTCGGCGGCCTGCGCATGCTCAGGCCGTTGCTGAACATCGATCCGATCCTGCTGCGAAAATACCTGCTTAAGCAACCCATTCCGCGCTGGCGGGAAGACCTCAGCAACGCTTCGCCGCAGTATCTGCGTAATCGACTCCGCGCCGTATTGAGTGCCCATCCGCTCCTGCAAGATTCCCTCTGCCACCTGTCCGAAGCCTGCCAGGAACTGTCGCGCTGGCAATCGGCCAATGCCCCGCGCCTGCCTGAAGCATTCCAGGCAAATCAGCTCATCGAGCTGCACAGCGCGCTGGCCGAAACCGCAGCGCGGCAATGGCTGCTGGGCCGCGGATGCCCGCCGACGGAACTGGGGCCTGCCGTCATTTCCCGACTCGTGCAGATGTGCGCCGATGCCGGCACGCCGTCGCGCCAACAATTTCCCGGGGGCGTCGTACTTTCCCGCCGTCGGGGCGTCATTGCAGTGATTTAACAGGGATTCAGCTGAGGTTTAATCGGGCCAATCAAAAAATGCGCAATCGCCAATCGCCGCCGGTCTACCTATGATCACGGCGATCACCGCCCGGAAGTTTTTACCAAGGAATATCCATGTGCCGCTGCCTCGCTGCCTTGTGCGTCATGTTTGCGTTGCTGCCGATGTTCGCCCGCGCGGCTGATAAACCGCTTGGTAAGCTCCCCGGCGCTGCAGGTGGCCCCGCTTCGCAGCCCACATCCACACCCGGTTTTGTCATCGGTGTTTTCTCCCAGCCCGCCAGCAGCTTCGGGCTTTGGAAAGCGCGCGGGATCAACACCCTGGTCGGTTACGAAAGCGAGAGCAAACGCGTCCCCCAGGATGATTGGTCTGGACTGGCCGTTGACCTGGGGCTCTTTTTCATCCGCCCGCCCTCCGACCCCGTTGCCGATGATCTGGATGAAGGCTACCTGCTCGCCTGGATGCACGCCGATGAACCCGATGTGCAAAACCCGCCCACTGATCCGCGCGTGCTGGCGGAGGAAACCAAGCTCTGGCATTCGGTCACCAAGCCGGGCACTCAACGAACCGGTAAAGACATACCGATTTTCTGTAATTTTTCCGGCGGTAATGTTCTTTTCAACAAGACGCCCCGCAAACTTTACGAAGCCTATATTCAACAATCCGATTGGATCGGCTCGGATTTCTACCCGGTGACCGGCTGGAACCGCCCCGACTGGCTCACGCACGTGGGTAATGTGGTCGATCAACTCCGCGACTGGTCGCAGGGCAAGCCCCAGTTCGCTTTTATTGAAACCAGTGCGCAGCGGCTCGACTGGACCCCCAAAGATACCCCCGGCCCCACGCCCGCCCAGTTCCGCGCCGAGGTGTGGAATGCCGTCATTCACGGGGCGAAAGGGGTCATCTATTTCCCGCAGCAAATTGGTTATGGTTTCCAGTTTGACGCCACAACCCCCCCCGTGGTCGCGGAGATGGTGAAGCAAAACAAGCGCCTCACCCAGTTGGCCGATATCCTGAAAACTCCGATCAACCCCGGCCCACTGAAGGTCGAAACTGCCGGTTCCATCGAAGCCGCCTGGCGAATTGTCGACCACACCGCATACATTTTCGCGCTCAACCCATCGGCCAAAGCGTTACATGATCAGCATCTGCAGTTGAGCGGGATTGACGTTCCGTATGCGATCGCTCAGGGCGAAGACGACCGCCCGATCAAGATCGACGGCGGAAAGCTCATCGATGATTTCGAATCCTGCCAGGTGCACATCTATGTGATCAAGCTGCCCTGAGAATCCCCCCCACCCGCAGCCAGTGCCCCCACTGCCTGAATCTGCATACCCCACCGACATCACCTTGGCGGGCAGTATCAGCCGGACTTGCTGCAACTTCCCCGGCCCCGGCAGCGGATCAATCCTTCTGCCGCGTGGCGCCCAGTTCTTTGGCGAGGTCGCTCTCGAGTTGATCGAGCTTACCCAAATCGGTTTTTTCGGCGGCGATGACATCAGCCTGGATCATGCGGTCGATTTCCTCGTCGCTCACCAGTCCTTCGGAAGTGCCGGATTGCGAGCCGATGGCGCCCTGTTCCATGGAATCCAAAAAGACGCTCATGCGTTCTTCCACGCTGCCCGCCTGGGCGACGGCTTTTTCCCACTGGGCCTGCGTCTTGGTCAGGTCGATCTCCCCGAAAGTGCGACCGATCTCGGCGGCCATCATGTTCATGGATTCGGCAAACTGAGCGCTGGCGGCAGCCTGCTGCTGAATAAGCATGGCGTTCTTGATGGCCAGCAGTTGCCGCTCGAGCATCTTCTTGACCGTAGCCGTTTTTTTCAGGGCGCTACGGACAAAAAGGTACTGCTGCTGATCGCCAATCTTGCGGGCGTGCTGCGCGTTGGTCACGAAATCGGCGGCGAATTTTTCCTGCTGGCGGATGGATTTTTCAATCGCGCGCAGCCCGCCCCGGATTTTCATCTCCTGCTCGATGCGACGCTCATCTTTACTCTTAAATAAGCCCATGGCTACTCCCAATTGCGGTTGCTGATTTCAAAGCCGCTACAGGCTTTTCTCGCCGCCGCCCTGCTTGCCCCGCACGGCCTTGTCGGCATTTTCGAAGGCCTGATCCTCTTTGATGTTGCCGCGATCCAGATCGCTCCAGATGTCCATCAATTCCTGCCCGGGTTCTGAAAGTTTGCTGCCGGCGGCGGCATCCTTGTCGCTCTGCAGGCCCAGGTCCAGCACGCCATTGAGCCGCTCCAGATACATCTCCTCATTCACCGCGTCATCGCTGATCCATTGCTCGATACGGCCCACATCCTTGTCATTAAGATTCAACCGCCCCAACGCGCCACTCATTTTGGGGGCGTTCTCACGCACCATACGCACGCGGCTGATGGTCAGCAATTCCTTGCTGCGCACATTCAATTGCCGACCGGCGAGCATCTGTTCCTGCGTTTTCAATTCAAACTGCATGGCCAGTGCCTTGCGCAGCTCGGGTGATTTTTGCTGGGCACCCTGTTGGAAGATTTTTTGTTTTTCGGTGGCGATCATCTCGATGCGTTTGAACATCTTGTCGCGGTCTTTACCGATCATGATTTCCTGACGGCGCAGCTCCCCGACGGTGAGTTCGCTTAGGGTCTTTACTTTTTTGCCAAAGAGCTTGTCGATCAGGGCCATGGGATTTATCCGGGTTCGGCTTGTCCTCGATCAGGGCGGCGCTGGGCAGTGGGGATGGCGGGCGGTGTTACCGCCGCCGCCGGGCCGGTGCCGGCCGACGTCTTTTGCACACCCGCGCCAAGCGGCGTCTGCGCCGTGGCATCGGGCGCGGCTTTGCTTTGCAACTCGGCCATGATCGAGGCCACATCGTCGGGGATTTCCGATGGCCCCACGACCATTGAGTTAGCCTCCTCATCCATCTGCTGCAGCGTGGCCAGGCCTTCATCCAGCTCTTCACTGTCGCCCACCAGGTTTTCAAAGCGCCTGAGTTTTTCCGGATCGACTTCTTTTTTCAGCTCCAGCGAATGGATGGCGGAGGTAACGATGTTGATTTTTTTATCCAGCGCATCCAGCAACTGCTGGCGACGGCTCTGCTCCTTGCGAAGCTGCGAAATTTCCGTGGCGATCCGCCGCTGCGCCAGTGCGGTAGCGGTGGCAAAACCCCCGGCCAGCTCCCCCTCCTTTTTCTCAACGGTGGCAATGTCGCCGTAGGCGCGCTCGCGCTGCTGGTTAAGCCCCGCGCGCTCGGCGGCGAGGCGGGCAATCTTGGATTCGTCCGATTCGCTTCGGCGAAAGATGTTTTTAACGCGTTCCCAAAAGGGCATATTCAAACCTCCGGCATCGGCATGGGGCGACGCACTACCCTCACGATACAGCACGATCCTTCCATCCATCCGCCGCGTCGCCAAACCGGCGTTGTCTTTCGCATATGATCTTAGCTCGTTTTCCACCACAGGCACGGGCAATTGCAAACGGGCGGCGACGCGATCATCCGAAAGCCCCGCGCCACTCAGCAGGTCGGCAGAATTAAGCTCGATGAAGTCGCGCACGCGCTGCCGACGCATTTCTTCAGTTTCCGGGTCAAGCAGATCAAGCAATCCCTTCAGTTCTGATGGGCCGTGTACATTCCATCCACCGGCATCATTGGGTTCGATCAAAACGGTGACGCCCTGCGTCGACCGCTCGGCCTTCTCATGGGCTTCGAGCGTGAAGCCCGCGCTGCACATCAATATCGTGGTGAGGGGCGCACCCCCCAGCGGGGGCGGGAGTGCCGCCAGCGCCTTTTGTACCTCGGCGGCGGTCATCGGATGCGATGGCTTTTGGTCCAGCAGCTCGCGCGTCGGAGGCACGCACGCCACACGCAAATGCCCCACCGTTTTGGTGAAAAAAAACCACGCCTTCCGCTGCAGGGTGGCTTCCAGCGTCTGCCCGGTGGGCATGGATTGCTCGAGACGGCGGTCAGGGAGATTCATCTGGCTCATAAGCCGCTTGAGATCGATGCCATGGTCCGCGAGGGTCATCGCGGGCTTGAGCGGAGCCACCGCACGGCTGCCATCGGTGGTATCGAGGCGAAAGCGCGGATCGGTCAGCAGTTTTTGCACATGCTCGATGAGCGTCTGCTCATAACCACGGTGCCGGGATGGATCGAGCGTGGATGCCATAAGAAATGCCGTAAACAAACCGCTTATTCAGACCCTCCCTGGTGCAAATCTCCCTGGTGCAAATCACCCTGGTGCAGATGCTTCAGACTCCCGGCGTGGGCGGCCGACGCTTTTGCATCCGGCGCTTTTGAATCCTCAGCACGAGCGCTACCAGGCCAAGGGCCAGCGTCCAAATCCAACCCAGGTAGCAGAAAAATATGATAAGTCCGCGCACGAATTTATTCAGTAAGCCTTAGGCCACTCTGTCCAGCACGGGCTGCAACGCTTCGCCGCAGCGGCGGCAAAACCGCGCCGTGGGCGAGGCTGCTGCACGACACCCCGCCCGCTGGCAGAGCCGGCGGAGGTAATACGGCACCGGCACATCGACCACCGGACGCTGTTGCAACAACAGTTGCCGCATCCATCCCGCCAGCGCCAGTCGATTGCCTACGCTGATGCGGCGAATGTACCGCCGATGCACGCAACCGGCTATAGCCATCGGCAGCCCCCAGATGCCACCCGCCGCCATAAGACCGCCGGCGGCAATCAGCCAGGGCAGGCCCCATCCAAAGCCGACGCCGGCCGGGCGGATGGGCGAAATTAGCAGCGCCTCGTTCGGGGCGGCGATGTTTAACTGGTCGATCAATCGCCGCACATCGTTGCCATGCAACTGCACGCGCAGCCAGTGGCTGATGTAGGCCAGCGACAAGCCAATGTTCCACAGCAACGCGATGCTGGCCAGTTCATTAATCACAGGCAGCGAGACGAATGGGGCATAGCGTATTCGGCTGAGCCAGTGGATCGGATAGATCGCCATCTGCCCGTGCTGCCAGGTGGCCACGATCAGCATCCGCAGCCAGGAATGGTTCAAGGGTGCAGCGGCAGAGCGAGCGGGATCATCGATAAAGGCGTGCAGCCGCAGGGTGGTTATTACAATCGTACCGATCGCCAGCAGGTTGGTTAAAACGCGGAGGACTGGTCGTCGGCCAAGGACGTTGGCACGTTTGATAAGTGGATCGAGGTCCGGGTTGCCGGTGCGCAGCCGCAGCCATTGGCAAAAATGCCAGAGTTGCTGTCGTTCAGCGATGGCAAAGCGGTCGAAGAATGTGCTCCAGGAGAGGATGGGGAGCAGACCGAACGTGAACAGCGCTGCGAAGAACCCGCGAGGCAGGCGTGGGGCGAGGGCGGCGCCCACGGGGCGCGCCAGCGCGTTCATCGTCGCCAGGCCCAGGTCATCAGCGGCCGGGCGTGGATCGATCACGCGGAAGGTGGACTCGCTTTGGCTCAAGGTTTCGCTCCCGGATTCGCTGACGGATTCGCTCAAAGGGCAGTCCGCATCCGTTGAAGGGGGCCTTCTTTTCCGCGCGGCAGTATCGCCCCCGCTGGCGATAATCCGACCGCCAGCCCGCAGCGACGGCAGAACCGCGCCTGCGGATCGTTCACTTCCTGGCAATACGAGTTCTTGCAGAGCAAGCTCCCCGGTGGCAGCGGGGCATTCACCCGATGCCCACCCGTGAATGCCTTGCCGGGCGGCGCGGATGCGGGCAACCCTGTCGGCGGCCAGGCACCCGAGCGCGGAGGCAGCATGGCGGCGCGGCGGACGCGCTGGCGGCTGCCGCCTCCCAGCAGCCGTACGATTCCCATGACCAGCAGCGTCACCCCACCGATGAGGATGCCGAAGATCACCATCACGATCACTATGCTGAAAACAACAATATGCATCATGCCTCCGCGTTGCTGGCAAAACAGGAGCGGCGTTGGGACCCATCAGGCGCGTTGCAGCCCGGCAGCGGGGGTCAGCGTTTCGCCACAGAACATGCAGAACTGGTCGGTCCTTGCCGGGAAGGCACCACATTTAGGGCAGCGCCGGATGGAGGCGGTAAGCTGCACGCCACAGTGCATGCAAAATTGATCGTGTAGATGGACGGATTTTTTGCAGCCCGGGCAGGGTTTGACGGCATCACCGGATTTTGTCAGAAGGGTCTGGATCAACGGCGGCGGAGTGGGCGCAGCGGAGCTCAGCGCCGCCAAAAATTCCCGCGCGCTGCCGTAACGTTTTTCCAGGCGCGTGTAGGAGTGACGGAAAATATCGTCCAGCCATTTGGGGGAAGCGGGGTTGAGGTCGCTGGGGACTTCGGTGCCCGCGGGTTTTTCGCCGGTGAGCATTTCGTAGAGCACCACGCCGCAGGCATACAAGTCCACGCGGCCATCCACGTCGCTGCCCTGCCGCGCTTCGGGGGCCATGTAATCGAGCGTACCGGCAATGCGTGCCCCGGCGGCATCGCCCAGCGAAGCGCTGATGGCAATGGACGTTTGCGTCATCGCGGCGGCGGCCTTACCCAGACCAAAATCCGTCACCTTCACCACTCCCTCGGCGGCAAAACCGTCGATGGTGGCGCGCTCGTGCACCAGGATGTTTTCAGGCTTGATATCGCGATGAATCACGCCCCGCTCATGCGCATGGGCCAGCCCCGCCAGCACCTGTTTCAGCACGTTCACTGCATCGGCGGGAGATAGTTTGCGTTGCTGGATCCATGGCCGCAAGCTGGTGCCGGGGATGTACTCCATCAACAGGTAAGGCGGATCGGCATAGGGATCAAACCCGATGGCGCGCACGATGTTGGGATGCGAAGCGGCCTTCACCAGCGACTGAATAGTGGCCCCTTCTTTTTGCAGGCTAAGGACGTAGGAGGGATCGGTGGGCAGCTTGACTGCCGCCAACTGGTCAACCCACACGTGGTGATGGGCCTTCCACACTTCCCCGAACGTCCCGTTGCCGATGCGCGACTCCAGGACAAATTCCCCGATGCGCTGATTGGCATTGGCCATGACAAAATTCCTTCACTGCGTGTAGCTCAAAATCCGTGGTTTTAAAAACCCTGCCGAAGTCCGTCACCGATTTCGGAGAAAGATCATTCCATGCGATCGGCGATCCAGTCGCAGGTAAACAGATTATAGACACCCGCAAAGAGAGTTCCGACCGCAAAGAAAGTCCAGGCTGTTGCCCCCGGCAGCGACCAGCCGTTAAGCCACAGCAGCAGCAGCGACTCTGCGGCGGTGTAAACCACGACCAGCAACCCGGCGGCGGTGTTGGAATTCAAAATCCGCACGCGATTGATGATAAAAAACGTCACCCATGGCAGCAGCATCACCACCCCAAACCAAGCCACGATATGGCCGGTGCCGTTGAGCAGCCATTGCCGCGTCGCCGCATCCATATGCCACCAGGAGATTCCGGTGGCGATCACCGCCAGGCCGACCAGCCCACTGACAATCTTTCCGGCAATCGTTTTAAGAAATCCCATGGATGCCCCCATTGTAGCACGCGCGGGCGGGCGAAATGAAGAATCGCCGGCCCGGTGATTCGCCGGGTCGCCACCAATTTAGAGCATCACGCCGAAACCTACGTTCGCGGAAACCCCACACGAGCGGCCTTGAAAATTTCAGGTCGCTCTTCAAACGCCGCATCATAGGCACGCTTGTAAGTGTCGAGCCATTCCACCTTTTCGGCTATCTGGATGCGGAAAGTTTTCGGTTTAACAATCGGAAACCCGATGATAGCGCTAGGTTTTTGGGCGTGGTACAATCTTTTTCTGGAAAACGTCTGCTCTACAAAAAGGTTTGGTCGGCGAAAGCGATCAACCGGCGTCGTTGGCATGAAGCGGCAGAGGCGCGGCAAGACAGAAATTGATGCGTAACGAATTGACTGTAAAACTTCTCTCGCGCGGCGCTCGCGTGAGCGTGAGCAGTTTGATCGAAGCGCTAGAGCGCACGCTTCACATCTTGCGCGACCTTGAAGACCGCGCGACGGATTCGACTCCCCGTTCGGAATGGCAGATATTGAGCATAAGCCTAAACGGATCGTTGAAAGTTACGGTGATGAATGAAACCGCCCCCCAAGTCATCCAGACGTATATGGGCGGGATGCGCATGATTGAACATGCGCCGGAAGCGCCGCCTGCGTTCGATCAACATGATTTAGAAAACACTCGAAAGCTCAGTGGACTTTTGGGCAGGGATCTTCAGGCGATTGTTTTCTCTTCTCCTGGCGAACAAGAAGTCATGCTGACTCAACACGCGGCCGCGAATGTCGACGCGCTCACACAGACTTCGCCAAAACCTACGGTCGATCACACGTCTTTGACGGGGATTTTGGAGCAAGTCACCTATATGTTTGGTCGTCGTCCAAGGTTCCGATTGCGTCGTGGCGTTTCGGGACTGACCGTTGAATGCGTGTTTGCACCAGAGCGACTCGAAGAGGTCAAGAAGGCGCTGCCGCACCGCGTTCGAGTGAGCGGTGTTGCAAAATATAACCGCGTCGGCGACCCCATCTCCATGCAAGTCGAGGAGATTCACATGCTGCGCGGGAAGAATGATCTTCCGCAATTTGACGACTTGTCGGGAATTGACATTACTGGCGACATGGATGCTGCTGATTATGTGGGAAGGCTTAGGAGTGACGACGACGAAGATTGAAAAACTGGGCTGGGATGCGATGGTTGCCATCGACTGTCTTCAGAAAACTAAGCCAGATCAGATGGCTTGTATCACTCCAATTATACGAGATGCAGAAGAGGGAAAGCTTCAACTCGTATGCTCAACCATCCTGAAAACCGAAACATGTAAGATCGACGGTATTGAGCCCGCAAAGCAGATCGAATTGATTCATGGTTTCTTCGAAAACGAGTATTTTCAGTTTGAGGCCGTTCATGATTGGATCGCAGATCACGCGCAGTCGCTTCGTCGTGATTATGGCCTCACCACGATTGACGCCATTCATATAGCAACGGCCGTGTTTACTCGAACGCCAATTCTGTTGACGCGTGATGGCGAGACGAGCAAACGAAAGAAGATGCTTCCGCTCGACGGCAAGATTCGACATCGTGATCCGGGTGGCCCGGCGTTGCGCATCATGACGCCCGTGGAATATCATCAAATGAAGATGAAAACGGAAAATCCGCTAATGAATTCGGATTTTGAATGACGAACTCAACAAACAATCATTCGGCAGAATTTGAGCGGTTCGGATTACTTGCGAAGCGAACCCTCACCACGCCAAAATCGGAATGATTGGAACACTGACTCAAGAAGTCCGAGAAGTCGAAAACGAAGAGTCGCAAATAATTTCGTCGCATCCGATGCTTTTCATGTCGGTTCGGTGGGGAGTGCAACAAATATATTTAAACCAATTTAGAGCAGGCCCAGCTCCAGCAGTGCCGCTTCGGACATCGACGCCTTGCTCCAGGGCGGCTCCCAAACCAGTTCGACATCGCAGCTGCGAACTTCCTCAACAGTCTCCACGCGGCGCTCGACTTCAGGGGGCAGGCTGCCCGCCACCGGGCAGGCGGGAGCGGTCAGTGTCATGGAAATATGCACATGGTTGTCTGGATTAATCTGCACGTTGTAGATCAGCCCCAGGTCGTAAATGTTCACCGGTAGCTCGGGGTCATAGATGGTGCGCAGCACCGCGACCACCTTTTCGATCAGGGCCTTCTGCAGCGGCGTGGTGGCCGGATCGAGCGCGCGATCAATCAGGTTATGAGCATTATGTGGCCCGGGACTCTGCGGGTCCCGGCCAGTTGCAGCGGCATCACGCGCACCGGCAGCGCGGGCACCGGCGTCAGTGGCCATCTGCCGCAGCTCTTCGATCTTCGCCGAGGAGTTGATCACAGGAAGCGCCATGTGCGCCGGGGAGGTTGTAGAGGGGGAGATCATGATTTCAATCATAGCGCTTTTGGAGGCATTGCGGGTTTATTGGGTAACGCACGTTGCAGCGCGACGAAGGGAAGCAGCGCGCACTTCACGCGGGAGGGAAATTGCCTCGCACCGGCGAATGCGGTGAATTTTTCCAGCGAATCAATCACCGGCGCAGCACGGTCGGCCATGAAATGGGTGAACCGCTCTGTGAGCCGTAGCGCATCGCTCAGCGGGGTGTTGACCAGGCGATCAGCCAGCAGCGATGCTGATGCGGTTGACAGGGCACACCCGTGCCCCAGGAAGCTGGCATGGGCAATGCGATCGGCGGCGATCGCCAGGTAGAGGGTGACCTCGTCGCCACACAGCGGGTTATGAGCCGAGCCAATGTGGGTGGCATCTGGATTATCATGAAAATGGCGGGGATGGCGGCCATGATCGAGCAGTAGCTGGCGGGCCAGTTCCGTGGTTTCATCTGCTGCTGCATCGAACATCACTGTCCCCTGCGGGCAACATGCGATGGTGCAGCATTCGCCGGCGCGCTGGCGGCATCGGCCGGGCCGTTGGCAGCGCTCTGTGGGCCGCTGGCGGCGATGGCATGGATGCGCTTGACCATCCCTTCCAAACCATTGCGGCGTTTAGAGCTGACAAATTGGTCCAGCCCGATGCGGTTGAAAAAGCCGTTGATGTCAAACGCCAAAACGTTTTGCGGCACTTGTCCGGAAAAAAGGCGCTGCAGGATGGCGATGAGCCCGCGCACGGTGGCGGCGTTGTCGCCGACATCGCCGAGGAATTCCAGGCGGCCATCGCGCTGCCTTCCGATGATGTGTACCTCGCTCATGCAGCCGGGGATGCGCTGGGAAACTTTTTTCAGAAGTTCAAAGGTATGGGGGACGGATTTGCCCAGGTCCATCAGCAGCTCGGTGCGGGCCTGCGGATCGCCCATCATGTCGAACATTTCAGAAATCTCATCGGCTGCCGCCTGCGGCGTGGGGGCTGCGGGACCGGGGTATTCGATGACCAGCGGCGCAGGCTTGCCCCGCATTTGCGCGGAATTGCCCGCGGCCTTGCCTGCGATTTTTTGCAGGCCATCCACCAAGGCATCAATGTCATCGGTGGTGTTGTACATCGCCAGCGATGCGCGCGTGGTGGAGGTAATCCCAAAGCGATCCATAATCGGCTGGCAGCAGTGGTGCCCGGTGCGGACCGCGACCCCTTCCAGATCGAGCTGCGTGCCGATATCGATCGAGGCGATGGCCGGGTTTTCCATGATGAACGATAGCACCCCCGCCTTATGCCGCGCGGTGCCGATCAGTCGCAGCCCAGGCACTTCGGCCAGGCGCGCGGTGGCATAATGCAGCAGGGCTTCTTCGTGCGGAGCGACGTTTTGCAGGCCGATGGATTGCACATAATCAATGGCCGCCCCCAGGCCCACGGCCCCGGCGATATCAGGCGTGCCGGCTTCAAATTTGTTGGGTAGATCGGCGTACTCGGTCTTCTCGAAAGTGACGGTGCGAATCATGTCGCCCCCCCCCTGGTAGGGTGGCATCTGCTGCAGCAGATTGCGCTTGCCGTACAGCACGCCGATGCCCGTGGGACCAAAAAGCTTGTGACCGCTGAAGGTGTAAAAATCCGCGTCCAGCGCCCGCACATCGGTGGGGAAATGGGCCACCCACTGCGCGCCATCCACCAGCACCCTGGCCCCGAAGCCGTGGGCGGCAGCAATGATTTCCTCCACCGGGTTGATCGTCCCCAGGGCATTGGACACATGATTGACAGCCACCAGCCGCGTGCGCGGATTCAGCAATTTGATATACGCATCCATCAGCAATTCGCCCGCATCGTTCATCGGCAGCACGCGGATCCTGGCGCCGCTGATCTCCGCCGCCATCTGCCAGGGCACGATGTTGGAATGATGCTCCAGCGCTGAAACGATGATCTCATCGCCGGGGCCGACAAATGCCCGACCAAAGCAGTTGGCCACCAGGTTGATCGCCTCGGTGGTACCGCGGGTAAAAATGATCTCCACCTCGTCGGCGGCGTTGATGAAGCTTTGCACCTTCCGCCGTGCTTCTTCATACCGTGCGGTGGCACGCTGGCTGAGGTCGTAAACCCCGCGATGGATGTTGGCGTTTTCAGATTCGTAGTAGCGTGAGATGGCATCAATCACCGCGCGCGGCTTCTGCGTGGTCGCGCCGTTATCTAAATAGACCAGCGGCTTGCCATGAGCCGTGGTGGCGAGGATCGGAAAATCGGCGCGAATCTTCTCCGCGGAGAATTTCCGGGCAGATGGCTGAAGCTGGGTGGGCCGAGCAGTCATGGGCTGAATTATACGACCCCCAAAGCAATGTGGCGGCGAATTCTCAGATGAGGGCCGTGCGGGGGCAACGGGCTTAATCATGGCGGCGGGACCGGATGCCGGTCTTCAGTGCAGCCAGTGCCCTCACCGGCTGGAAAACCCCCTTGCTGCGCAACCCCCTGCGGGCTGGATGGGGAACTGCTGCGCCTCGACCCTAGCGCGCTTTTTCATCGTGCTGGCCCAGATCGGTGATGCGCAAATCCTGAGGAAGGCCGTGCTGATTAGCCATGAAATCTTCAACCCGGCGTCGGACGGGGGCGACCTTAATGCGGCGGGTGATATCGGCGGCAAATGCGTAGGTAAGCAGGTGCCGCGCCGCGTCCAGTGAGATCCCGCGCGAACGCAAGTAAAACACCGCTTCTTCATCCACCGGGCCGATGGTGCTGCCGTGCGTGCATTTGACATCGTCGGCGTAAATCTCCAGGGCCGGCTGCGAGTTCATGGTCGCTTCATCGCTCAGCAGCAGCGATTTGCTGCTCTGCTTGGAGTCGGTTTTCTGGGCATCCTTCTGCACGAAGATCTGGCCCTTGAACACCGCCGTCGCCCGGTCGGCCAGCACATGCTTGTAAAGTTCATGGCTCGGGCAGTGCGCCTTTTCATGATGCAGCAGCGTGTGATTGTCCACATGCTGGGAACCGCTGATCACCACCAGCCCGTTAAGGGTCGCCTCGGCGCGCTCGCCGTTGAGAATCACGTTCAGATTGTTGCGCGTGAGCTTGCCGCCCAGGGTAGCCGCGTGCGAAATGAAATTAGCGCGCTCCTGCAGATCGACTTCAAACCCAGCCACATGCAAGGCACCAGCGTCCTCGCGCTGCAGGCGGCAGTGATCGATAAAACTACCCGCACCGGCGGAAATTTCCGTCACCGCGTTGGTGAAATAAACCCCGCCCCCCGCATCGCCCACATAGCTTTCCACCAGCGATAGCTGAGCATCTTCACCTGCCACTACCAGCAAACGCGGATGATTAATCATGGGCGATCCATCCGGCGCGGCGGAAGCATAAAACAGAACGTGGATTGGCTTGTCGATGCTGACGCCACGCTGCACATGAATCACCGCGCCATCGCGAAACTGCCCGGCATTCAGCGCGGCAAAGGGATTGCTTTCCATCGAAGCGTATTGACCCAGGTGGCGCTCCAGCAACGCCGCATCTGCTGGATCGTCCCCCGTGCTCGTTGCACCGCCCGCGCCCAGCGTCTGCACCGTCAATCCATTGATGGGGCTCAAGCGTGACAGGTGGGGTTGGTAAAACCCGTTGAAAAAGACCAGCTCAATCGCCGCTTCATTTTCGGAAAAACGATGCGCATCCAAGGCAGATGAATGCACCACGGCCGACTGAGATTCGGTGAACC
Source organism: Tepidisphaerales bacterium (assembly GCA_038238625.1). Lineage (GTDB taxonomy): Bacteria > Planctomycetota > Phycisphaerae > Tepidisphaerales > Tepidisphaeraceae > JBBSFP01. Next base: position 8,011 of record JBBSFP010000004.1, on the reverse strand, counting down.
GGGTGTTGATGATCGGCGCGAAGTTAGTATGCCGCCAGTATTCCTGGTCTCTGCCCGGCCACCCCAGTTGTTCAAAGCGCGCGGCCCCGCGACGGTGGAACTCCGACAGCCAGCGGGCAACGGTGATATCCTGCACAGTCATCGACGGCATGCGGCCAACACTCCGGTCAAGCAACGGCTTATCCAAAAGGCTCATTCAGGCAGCTCGTAAAAAAGGCTCATTCAACGGCGCGATTCCTGTTCCACCCAGGCGTAGCCGCGCTTTTCCAATTCCATGGCCAGCTCTTTACCACCGGATTCTACGATCTGGCCCTCAATCATGACGTGCACAAAATCCGGCACCACGTAATTGAGCAGTCGCTGGTAATGGGTGACCACCAGCAACGCCCGCTGCGAATCCTGTTGATGGAGCTTGTTAATTCCAGCGGCGACGGTCTGCAGGGCATCAATGTCCAGCCCGGAATCGGTTTCATCCAGCAGCCCCAGGCGGGGATTCATCACCGCCATCTGGAACACTTCGTTACGCTTTTTTTCACCCCCGGAGAAACCTTCGTTTACGGCCCGGTTCATGAAGCTCTGCTCAATCTCCAGCATCGACTGCTTTTCTTTGACCAGCTTCAGGAATTCCATGGCATCCAGCTCGCTCTGCCCCTGATGCTTGCGGACGGCGTTTACCGCAGCTTTAAGAAAGTAGCTGGTGGATACCCCGGGAATCTCCACCGGGTATTGAAACGCCAGGAAAATCCCTTCGCGGGCGCGCTCCTCGGCCGACTGGGCAAGCAAATCCTTGCCATCGTAGAACACTTCACCCGCGGTGACTTCATAGGTTTCGCGGCCGGCAAGCACCTGGCATAGCGTGCTCTTACCGGAGCCGTTTTTGCCCATGATGGCGTGCACCTCACCACTGTCGATATTGAGGTTGACACCCTTGAGAATTTCCCGGCCACCGGGGGCGGCGACGCGGGCATGGAGGTTGCGAATTTCGAGTAGAGCCATAGGAGTGACGGGTTAGGTTTTCTTCACCGGCACCCAGGTGCCGGGCTAAACGAGGGTGGGTGAGCGCCGCGGGGTTTACCCCCCACTGGGGTTTATCCCACTGAGCCTTCCAGGCTTACGCCAAGGAGTTTCTGCGCTTCGACTGCGAACTCCATCGGGAGTTCCTTAAACACCTCTTTGCAAAAGCCGTTGACGATCAGGTTCACCGCGTCTTCCAGGGCGATGCCGCGGGTCTTGCAGTAGAAAAGCTGATCTTCGCCGATTTTGCTGGTGGAAGCCTCGTGCTCGGCCTGGCTGGTGGTATTGCGCACTTCAATGTAGGGGAAGGTGTGGGCGCCGCAGCGGTCGCCCAGCAGCAGCGAATCGCACTGCGTGTAATTGCGTGAATGGTCGGCGGCCTTGAGAATTTTCACCAGCCCGCGATAGGTATTTTGCCCCTGACCCGCGGAGATGCCCTTGCTCACGATGGTGCTGCGCGTGTGCCGGCCGATGTGGATCATCTTCGTACCAGTATCCGCCTGCTGCATGTTGTTGGTGAGCGCCACGCTGTAGAATTCACCCACGCTGTAATCCCCCTGCAGGATACAGCTGGGGTATTTCCAGGTGATCGCCGAGCCGGTTTCAACCTGCGTCCAGGTGATCTTGCTGTGCGCTCCGCGGCAGGCCCCGCGCTTGGTGACGAAGTTATAGATGCCGCCCTTGCCCTGCTTGTCGCCCGGATACCAGTTCTGAACCGTGCTGTATTTAATGGTCGCGTTATCGAGAGCCACCAGCTCCACCACGGCGGCATGCAACTGATTCTCATCCCGCATCGGGGCGGTGCACCCTTCCAGATAGCTCACCGATGCACCCTCATCGGCAATAATCAGCGTGCGTTCAAACTGCCCGGTGTTGCGGGCATTGATCCGAAAATAGGTGCTTAATTCCATCGGGCAACGAACGCCCTTGGGTACGTAACAAAACGAGCCATCGGTGAATACCGCGCTATTGAGCGTGGCATAGAAATTGTCTGAATACGGCACCACCGATCCCACATATTTTTTCACCAGATCCGGATGCTCACGCACAGCCTCGCCGAAGGAACAAAAGATGATCCCCATCGAGGCGAGCTTGTCTTTAAAGGTGGTGGCCACCGAAACGCTGTCAAACACCGCATCGACCGCCACGCCTGCGAGGATTGCGCGCTCCTGCAGCGGGATGCCTAACTTTTCGTAGGTGGCCAGAAGCTCCGGATCGACTTCATCCAGGTTCGCCAGCTTAGGCTTCGGGGCCGAATAATAGCTGGAGGCCTGGTAGTCGATCGCCGGATATTTCAGGTGCGGCCAATTGTGTGGCTCGACCATGGTCAGCCAATGCCGATAAGCTTTGAGCCGCCATTGGAGCATCCAATCCGGCTCCCCCTTTTTGGCGGAGATAAAGCGAACGGTCTCTTCGCTGAGGCCAGGGGCCGCGGAGTCGGATTCGATATCCGTGATAAACCCCGCGGTGTATTCGCGGTTGGCAAACGCTTCGATTTCAGCAGTCTGGGTGGGCATGGCAACGCCTCAATATAACAATTATTTGAGACGAAGTCTCAAACCGCATGAAAGCGCGGTTCCAGCAGGGGTGCCTCCCCCCTATCACATTGGTCCGGCAGCGACGCTAAAGCAGCTCGCTCGAAGCAATGACTGACTAAGCCTGAAAGCTGCTCCCGCAACCGCAGGTGCTGGTGGCATTTGGGTTATTGAAAACAAACCCGCGAGCCATCATCTCATCCTTGAAATCGATTTCGACGCCATTGAGATACAGGTAAGACTTGTTGTCCACCAGGATTTTAATACCGTTGGATTCAATTTCTTCATCCCCATCGGTCTTGGCATCTTCGGTGAGATCGAGCAGGTAGCTAAATCCACTGCAGCCGCCCCCTTTTACACCGACGCGCAGGCGCGTTTCGGTCTCGGGGAGGTTTTGCTGCTTCACAATGGTCTTAATCTCGGTGGCGGCCCGTTCGGTGAGGCTGATCATGGCTTTGGCTCCAATAAAACGGCTGAATACATGGCGAACAACACTTGAGGCCGCGAAGGACCTGCTTAAAATATAGTAGGGGCGCGGGGTTAGATCAAGGAAAAGATGAAATGCGCGCTTGCGCGGGCCCTACTTTCGTGGCACATTTGGGTTGAGAGCGATACAGAAAACCGTGGACTCTTTTTAATTTTCTAATCGTTCTCTCATCGGATACCCTGTACCCTGCCTTACAATGCACGCGGTGGCGGCGTCGAATGCAGTGCCCGCCGAACGCCGTGCCAGATGAATCGTACAAACCCCATACGGCAAAGGCAGCATCTAAAGCCTGCACGCTGCCGCGAAGTCCCTCACACGCTCGAACAAACCCTGGAGAAATCGCAATGCGCCCTAACCGTTCCGATCGCATCGTCAATCACGCTATTAATACTGTCGTCGAAACGCTGGAATCGCGCATGCTGCTGGCGGCGGGGCCGGTGATCTCCATGCACCTGATCAACCCCATCGATGCCGCCGCTTCGGCCACGCCTTTGCAATTCGTCATCAGCCGCGCCGGCGATACCACCGCAGCGCTTCGGGTCAGCTACCGCGTGGGAGGGTCGGCTACGCAGGCTAACTACAAGGAGCACCTGAGCGGCGTGGCCACCATCGGCGCGGGTAAAACATCCGTCACCGTTAACGTCACCCCCATCGTGTCGGCTGCCGCGCAGTCCAACAAAACCGTCACTTTGCAGGTTCTGCAGCCCGTGGACAGCAGTTACGCTCCTACTGCCGCTGCGCAATCCACCGGCTTGATTCAGGAAAACCCGGGAACCTCCTTCCGCGACCTCTACGTCGGCCCCGGGCAGACCTATACCAACGTCTCCACCGCCCTCGCCGCCTCACAAGACGGGGATTTTATTGATGTTCTCACCACCGGCAATTACACCAACGACACCGCCACCATAAAGCACAACAACATCGACATCCGTGGCATCGGCGATGGCCGCGCCAACATGGCCTGGACCCAGCCCACCACTTCCATCCCCAACCTCAAGGGCATCCTGTTATCGCAAACGGGCACCAACAACCTCACGGTTGAAAACATGATGCTTAACGGCGCTTACATTACCGAAGCACAGGGCAACAATGCCGCCGGTATTCGCGCCCAGGGAACCAACCTGATTGTTAACGATTGTCTGTTCGATCACGACCAGATGGGCATCCTCGGCGGGCTGGGCGATGTGACCATCCAATACAGCGAATTTAACGCCAGCGGCGTCGGTGATGGGTTTTCGCACAACGTCTACATCGGTTATGCCAACTCCCTTACCTTCCAATACAACTATTCGCACGATGCCAAGGTGGGGCATACGTTCAAGAGCCGCGCGCTGACCAACATCATTCGATACAACCGCTTTTCCGATGAAAATTCCGATGCTTCCTACGAATTGAGCACGCCCAACGGCGGCAAGGATTACATCATCGGTAACGTGATCGAGCAGGGACCGCTCAGCCAGAACACCATCATCGTGGACTACGGATCGGAAGGGAATCTGCATGATGGCGACTTCCTCTACCTGGTGAACAACACCATCGTAAACAACAAGGACAAGGGCCTTTTTGTGCGGGCGGCGAGCCTGCCCGCGGGCTTCAACCTGACGGCCAAGAACAATATTTTCGCCGGTCCGGGTACCCCGTTTACCATGACCCCCGCCGTCGCGGGTACCGCCGAAACGCCGGTTACCGCCAACAACCTGATCACCACCGTCGCCAATGCTGGTTTTGTCAACGCGGCGGCATTCAACTATCACCTGGTGGCCACATCAGCAGCGGTCAACGCCGGTGTGACCCCCGGCAGTTCGGCCGCGAAATTCTCACTCAAGCCCCTCTACCAATACGCAGCCGACGCCGCTGCCGTAAAGCGCCCCACCAATAAGGTGATCGACATTGGGGCTTATGAATACGCGGCCGGGGCGCAGGGTTCACCCACGGCCGTCCCTGCGGCGAAAGTCGTTCGCCGCGTTCCCCCGCCATCCCCGGTGAGCATCAACGATCTGGGAAAACCCCATCGTCGGCTTCCGCCGGTGCCCTATAACTCCGGTGCCGCCGGCAAGCCCGGTGAACACCAACGATCTGGGAAAGCCCCATCGCCGACTTCCCCCCGTGCCCTATAACTCCGGTGCCACGGCAAGCCCGGTGAAGCGCAACGATGGATTCCTGTTCTCGACCGCTTCGATATTTTAGGGCAGGATTCCGCTACCCCCGCTGCAATGTCTTTCTCCCTCTCCCGCGGATACGCAGGGGAGGGAGTGCTTTTTACCCGTCGGGTTCTCACGGGCGGAGTGGTAAGCCCACGGCGTGTGTCACTGTGCGATTTGGCCGGCAGGTTTGTGGTATTCTCGCCGATTATGGCCGCTATCGTTCTGTGCACCTTCAACGCCCGCTACATCCATGCCGCGTTCGGGCTGCGATACCTGATGGCCAACCTGGGGGACTTGGCGAAGCAGGCTGCGATCGTCGAATTTGATGTCCAGCAGCGCACCGTGGATGCCGCCGAGGCTATCTTGGCGCACCACCCGGAGATCGTGGGGATCGGCGTCTACATCTGGAATGCTACGGTCAGTGCCCAACTGGTCGCGGAGCTTAGGCGGCTGCGCCCGGGACTCTGTATCGTGCTGGGCGGGCCGGAGGTCAGCTATGAAACCGATCAACAGGAGATATGCCGCCTGGCGGACTATGTGATCTGCGGGGAAGCCGACCTGGCCTTTCGCGAATTATGTGAAAAGGTGCTTGCCGGTCGAAGGCCGCTGCAGCGCATCATCCAGGCCGAGCCGCCCCATTTTGATGGGGAACATAGCCTGGCATTGCCCTATCCATACTATGACAGCGTGGATGTTAAAAATCGGGTGATCTATGTGGAAGCGTCCCGTGGGTGCCCTTTTAAATGTGAGTTTTGTCTATCATCGCTCGATGTGCCGGTGCGCAACGTACCGGTGGAGCCATTTTAACTTGAGATGGGCCGGTTATTAGACCGCGGGGTAAGGCAATTTAAGTTCGTGGATCGCACGTTTAATCTGAATTTGAATATCAGCAGCCGCATATTGCAGTTTTTCCTGGACCGTTGGCAGCGGGATTTATTCCTGCATTTTGAGATGATTCCCGATCGATTGCCCCTGCCTCTGCGCGACCTGATTGCCCAATTTCCCCCCGCGGGGCTGCAACTGGAAGTTGGGATTCAGACATTCAATGAAGAAGTAGGCCAGCGCATCAGCCGACGGCAGGATAATAAGAAGGTCGCCGAGAATTTTACCTTCCTGCGAAACCACACCGGTGTTCACCTGCACGCGGACCTGATTGTGGGGCTGCCGGGGGAAGATATCCAAAGCTTCGGGCATGGCTTCGATCGGTTGGTGGCGCTGCGCCCTCAGGAGATTCAAGTCGGAATGCTCAAGCGCCTGCGCGGCACGCCCATAGCGCGCCATGACCACGACTGGGGCATGGTCTACAGCCCGCACCCGCCCTATGAAATCCTGCAGACCGCCGCGATCGACTTTACGAGCATGCAACGACTCCGCCGCTTTTCACGCTATTGGGATCTCATCGCCAACAGTGGAAACTTTGTGCGCTGCACGCAATTGCTTGCACAGGATGCCTCATGTTTCGAGCGGTTTATGCAGCTTAGTGAACACCTGCATGCCCGCGCCGGACGCAGCCATGGCATCGCGCTTTTGGACCTGGCGGAAATGATCTTCGAGTTTCTGGTCAAACACCTTGATTGCGATACCGCGCTGGCGGTGCAGGCGGTGGCGGAGGACTATCATCGGGGCGGGCGCAGCGATGTACCGGCGTTTTTGCGCGGGCATGTGGCCGCGCCCGATACCCGCAGACCAGTGCTCAGCGGTGCTCCGCGTCGCCAGGCGCGGCACCTGGGCGCGCAATCCCTGCCGCAATAGTCGACCGGGCGCCGATCGGGGGAAACTGATGCATGGCGCAGCTGGTTTTAACTCCGACGACGCCCCCCTAAACAAGGGGAGCGATTTTGCCTCCCGCAGGCGTCGGCACTTCGGTGCCGCACTCCGGGCAGCGATCGCCAGGCCGGTGCGCGCGAAGATCGTAATTGCAGCTACCGCATCGCCCCCTATATCTTCGCAAATAAGTTCGCAACGGCTGAGCAGCCGCGAGCATAAGTATCCATAACAACAGTATCAATGAAATAAACCAGAAAGGGATCGAGATTACGGTCGCTGAAGCTGTGTGATCTGGAAAGGTAAGAGCCTTGATTCCAAATCCAAACCCATTTGAAATGCTTTCTTCTGAGAAAATGATACTTCCCCAACTTATGTAGTCACGGGCAGTGAGTCCGTTGATTTTTTGCTGCCAATCGTTCCACAAGGCTGCTCCTGCCCGATCTGGAGCTTCGTATTGTAGCCCGACCATGGGAATATTGAGATAAAAGACGCACTTCTCTTTTCGAGGCAAGTTGTAGATATACAGAAATAATCGTCCGTGCCACGAAGCAAATTTCAAACCATGGTCATAGGTATGGACTGGCCAAGAGTCGTCTACGTTATAGCTGCGTTGCCAAAAGAAACCTGTCACAATCAACTTGGTTGTAATGGCTGCGATCAAAATCCGTCGCGTTGAAAAACGCATTCTAGAAAAATGATCGGCTGATCACGGTATTACAACGTTAACTGAAGTGGGTGCCCATGTTTTATCGTGCTTAGCAACAATGTGGAGCGTGTAGGTTCCAGATTTTATTCCAGCGGGCGCTACGAGTTGCAAGGTTGTGGGGTGCCCGGTTGCTTGTACCGCCGTTATCCCCCAAGCCTCGATGAGATTTCCCTTGTCATCAGTGATATAAGACCCTAATTGTGGCACATCAACATTTTCATCATCGGCTATGGCTGTGACGGTTACCGTGTCGTTCGGACCACAGGTGGCTTTGTCGGATATAAGTTTCTTGACCGATTGCTTTTCTACGTTAAGTGCCACCAGCACCGCCTAAGTTTTTTGACGCTATTTGAATGCC
>JBBSFP010000003.1:0-25529 GCA_038238625.1 Tepidisphaerales bacterium | reverse complement strand
TCCCAGCCCGATCCCGACCAGCGCACCTGCCCACGATCGGTAACACCAGCCACTGCGCAAGCATCGGGGCCACCAGCAGCATCCCCTGCACCGCGCGATTCGATATGCCCACTTCCTTGATCAGGTAAAGCGTGATCCACATCCCCATCGGCGCGACCGCAAACGACAGCATCCCCACAAACGCCGCCCACCACAGAAACTGCCGATCGCGCAACGGCGTGAGAAATGCCCGATACAGCGCCGCCCCCTGCCGGGGTTCCTGCGGGGAATCCGGAACGAAAATGAACAGCGTAATATCGACCATCCCCAGCACCCCGGCGACCGTGAAAATCAGCGCGCAGATCCACATCTCATTGAGCTGCCCGGCGAAGCCGCTGCCCTGGGCGAAGTGGTCCAGTGCCCAGCCCGCCAGCAGCGCGGCGGGAATTGCCGGGATCAATCCAACCTGGCGTCGCTTGGAAAAATAAACACCCCGGATGCGCGCGGGCACAAGGTCGCTCATCCACGATGTCCACGAGGGAGAACCGATGGCGTTGCCCGCGTGCATGAAAAAGTACATCGGCATGAATCCCGCCAGGGCCACGGCGCTGGCGGCCGCACCGTACCGGTGCATCAGGATCAAAGGTATGAACGCCAGAAAAAACCACATCCAGCGGTTAAGAAAAAGGCTCCACAAAAAAATGCGCTTGCGCTGCCCGGTGCGTTCGCTGATCAGCGCTGCCGGGATGGACAGCAGGGAGGTGAGAAACGGTATGGCCGTCAGCAATCCCCATTGCCGATTGGACGGTCCCATGACATTGATAAATCGAGTAAATGTCGCCCCAGAAATAGCCGTCGACCAAACCGAGCCGAACAGCCACGCAGTCGTGGCGATATACATGCCGCGGCGAAGGGTCTGTCCCTTGATGGACCGCCCGCCCCCAGGCGAAATTGCATCGCTCTCAAGCTGATCTAGCGCGACACCCACGACCACCATCCCAATCCGTTGACGTCCCCGCCGAATCCATTCTTGGTGTGGGCCATTGTAGAAGCCCCAATTAAGCGTGCAAACTCACTCGTGAATGGCCCGCTATTTGCGTTGTGTTTTATAGGCGTGCCGGTCGGCGGCGTCGCGGAACCCTCATCAGATGGAGATCACAATGAAAAAAAGCAAAATCACATTCGTACTTTTTTCGGCGGCGGCATTCACCGTAGCCGGTTCAAGCATCCCCTCAGCCCGGGCGGCGGATCCGCAAAATCACGGCGGAATGACAGCCATGGACGGCAAGATGGCCGATCCCAACCTCACCCAGTTGAATCAATCCAACACCGAGTCAGTCCGAAAGCTGCTGGCCCAGATCACGGATTACGCGGTGAGCAATGGTAAGCAGGAAGATCTAATCGACGATCTTGTAAAAGCCGACCGCGACCGTTTCAATAATCTCAAAGACGTCAATTGGTCGGACCTCAATGGCCGCATCGATCAGTTCCGCAAGGATTGGACGGCTAAATACGGCCACGAATTCGACGCCAAGGACAATATGGCAGCGGTCTTTAATGATGAGTTCCGCTGCTACGCCGGCATGGTGTCGGTGAATGATTTACCCTCGGGCAAGACCGGTCCCGGTGAGAACAAAATGCCGGTGGGAGGAAATCCGAACAAGGAAACTGTAGACCAGGCGACGGTGATTTTCCCGCACGAGCAGACTGCCGCCGCCCCATTAGACAAGGCGAAACGCGCCATGGACGCCACGAAGCCGGTCTATGTGCACGTCTTCAATGAGGGTAAAGTCGGTGGCATGTTAAATGCCTGGAAGATTGATGTCCCAGATGACATGAATTCTCAAAAATTGCATGATGCGCTGTTGGCCAAGCTCACCGATCTGGATGAGCATAAGGACAAGTGGCCGAGCGACGTAAACCAGGGCTATCGTGCCGTGGCCGAATGTATTTTTTCGGTGCTGACTGGAGAACCCGCTCCAACCCACTGATCTATTTGTAAACATCAAGGCTGCAAGTTGATGAGCCGGAGCATTTGCGTGCTCCGGCTTTTTTTGCGCATAATGCCCGGCGAGGACCTCATAATGAAAATTGGCGTCACGGCGGTCATGCTGCCGGAACTAAACTTCGGCGAGCAGATTGATCTGTGCCATGAGCTGGGGATCATGTTTTACCAGTATCGCCCGCGTGTTATCGACCCGGGTCGGCGCGATGAAGCGCCCAGCAACTGGGGGGTTCATCGTTTCGACCTTACACCTGAGCGCCTGGCCGCCGAAGGCGCGCGGCTTACCCAGCAACTCCGCGATGCCGGGCTGCACCCGGCTGGTACCGCGCCGGTTTGTCCGATCGAACTTCCCGATGAGCAAATTGCCGTGCATGTGAAAGGTGCGGCCGCCGCCGAAGCCGGGTGCGTGCGCATCGGACTTTCCACACCCCCCGGTATTTTTGATTACAGCGAACATCTGCAGCGCGTGAAGCGTCGGCTGGGTGAAATCATCGAGCACATTTCCGGCCCGGCAGGGGTGAAACTCGTCTTTGAAACACACGCCAACAGTTTTGGCTCGTCTCCCTCGTTAGCGCTCAACATCTGCCAGCCGTTTTCGCCTGCACAAATCGGGGTCATTTTCGATCTTTCCAATTTCGCACGCGAAGGTGAGTTGAAGCCAAATCTCGCTGTTTCCATCCTGCGCAATTATATCGATCATGTGCATATCGGTGGCTCACGTCGTGTCGAGGCAGAGCGGGATGCGCTGGGATTTCGGCAAATCAAATACATTTTCTGCGCGATGCGCGACAGTGATATTCATCTACCCACCTGGTTGCACGCCATGAATGATGCCAATCTGGATGTGCCCCTGATCATCGAAGATTTTGACCCGACGTTATCAGGCCCGGATCGTCTACGGCGAAGTATCGCCGAACTTAAGATGATGGCACCGCAGATGCAGGCGTAAGCAGCTCCCGTTATGCTCCTGCCGATGCGGAGCCCCCTATTCAGACACGGGCGGCGAGTATTGCTGATTGCACTGGCAGCGATGGGGATCGCGCTGCTGTGGTCTGGCAATCATCGCGTAGCGCTGCCACCGACCGATGGCGAAGGTTTTGAATCACCACCGGCCACAGCGCCGGTGGATGCCGATCGGCTGGCGCACGGTCGCATTCGCGTGGGCACCTATAACATTGACGGCGGGCGCGGGATTGACGGGCACCAGGACCTGCAGCGCATCGCCAATGTAATTGCCGGTTGCGACCTGGTGGCGCTTAACGAAGTGCATGGAACCTTTTGCGGAAACCAGTCGTGCGACCTGGGTCGGCTGTTAAAACTCCCCTATTTATTTGCGCCGGTGGAGCGGCGGTGGTGGCATGATGATTTCGGGAACGGCGCGCTGTGCGCGCTTCCCATAGAGCATTGGCAACGATTCCCATTATCCACGGCCAGAGCCCAAAGCAATCGCAACGTGGTGCTGCTGCGGACCCGCTTAGGGGCGCGCATCATCAATGTATTGATCACGCATATTGAAAAAGGGCCGGATCATTCGCAGCAGATGGATGAGGTGACCGCGCTTTTTTCTTCGCTTTCGGAACCATCGCTGTTGCTGGGTGATCTGAACACGCAGCCCGATGATGCAATCGCAGGCCCTTTGCAGCGGATTCCCGGCGCAGTCGATGTGATCAATTCTAAATTGCCACTCGATGGATTGGGGCACATCGATTGGATTTTTACGCGTGGCATGCGCTGCACCGCCGCCGGGCGAACACCCATGGGGGCTTCGGATCATCCATTTTTCTGGGCGGAGTTTGAACTGCCGTGAGAGTATTTCATGGGCACCGGTGAGCCGCGCTAAAAGCCCGGGGGCCCACACCACGGTCCGGGTTCACGTCCCATGGCCTGCAACGTGTTGATCTGGCCCGGGGGGGGGGCGTCGAATCGCTGCAAATCGGTCTTAAAGCGCAGGCGGAACAGCGTGAAACGATCGGAAGGATGGGTTTCCTGCCGCGCGTGGCTCGATTGCAGCACCGCTTCAGCATCGCCCAGGGTGGCCAGTTTGTCGGCGTCATTGGCGCGGGTCATCACGTAGACCACGGGCGCAGTAATCGTGCGGTCGCGCAGAAACGTGAGATTGTGCAGAAGCCGTGCGCTGGCGCGCGAGTAAAACTGCATGCGAAAGAAATCGAGCGTCACGCCGTCGCGGCGAGTATGTTGCGCGGCATTGATGTAGAGCGGCGCATCCGTCGCCACCGCGCTGGCGCGTTGCAGGAAAACATTGTCGGCGGCGTTTTCATCGGGCAAAAAACTCTGCCCCCAGCAGAAGGCCACAAGGATCCCAGCGATCACCGAGCCCAGGGTCCATGCCCCACTTCGTCGCCACAGACCGAGGTAAAAACCATAGACGCATATCAACCAAACCACGATCAATCCGAAGGTAATTGCGGGCGGCTGCGCGATATGTCGCAATGCCAGCATGAGCCCTGCAGCGCCCACCGCTCCGAAGGTCAGCAGCCCGAAGCGCGGCCGGCGCGACCAGGCAGGGCCGGCAAACATCTGCCGCGCAATGCCCCGCAGACTGGCGGCTGCGAGGATGGCCCACGGCGCCAGGCAAGGCACCAGATAATGGTGATGTTTGCGATGCGGAATTGACAGCAAGAGCACCGGAAAGATCGCCCAGCACAGGACGAGCTGAGTGAAGCGCCGATGCCGTTGCTTAAACGCGATCCATAACCCGATCAGCGCCATGGGTGACCATGGCACCATCCGCCCGGGAAGCTCTCGCAGGTAATACCAGAACGGCTGGTCATATTGGTCGGTCTGGGAATAGTCGAAGAGCAGATTCCGGCGAAAATCGGGGAATTGCTTCCAGATGATCGCGATCCACCAAAACCCGAGCACGATCGCAATCCCCCAGCCAATGGGTGACAGGAAACGCCGCATGGGGCGCCAATCCTTTTCGAAGATGCCGCGCGCGATCAGAAAACTTCCAGCGCTGATGGCAATGAGCATTGGCCCGACCAGCGGACCCTTGCAAAGATTAGACAGCCCGCTGAGCACGAAAAAGCCAGCCAGCGCCACGCGGCCGGGCCGGTCCTGCAACTGCGTGGTTGCGAAGCAAGCCATTGCGCCCGCCACCAGGGCAGCGAGAAAAACATCGTCCTCCGCGAGGGTGGAATATTTATAAAATTCAAAAGATGTCGCCAGGATAAGCCCTGCCGCGATGCCGGATTTTCGACCCAGCCACAGTGATGCGATCCACCCCGTGGCGATCACAGTCACGGTTCCCATCACAGCGGCAGGCAGGCGCGTCACCCAGACCCGATCACAGCGCTGAGCGAGGATTGCGCTGAAGGTCACCTCGATCCACTGCGGTAAAGGGGGTCGTTCCAGCCAGGGGCGGCCACCGCTGCGGGGCACCAGCCAATCACCCCCGCTCGTCATTTCCCGTGAACATTCCGGCAAACGCGCTTCGTGCATGGAAAGCGACAGCCCATCCAACGACGCATAACCAAACAGCAGGAGGCAAAATAACGACAGACCGACGATGTCGCGTCGCTTCATGGGGCCACCTGGGCTACCTGACCGGGGTCCAGCGTGATCGCGATGCCAGGCTGGCCGTTGAGAACCACCTCGGCCACCATGCGTTCTCCGCCCTGGTTGGTCAGGGTGACGCTTCCCGGCCCGGTAAACGAAAAGTTATGCTCCGCTGCGTGCTGCCAGCTGAGATTGTGCGTCCGGATGCGCAAAGCGCCAATGCCGGCGATCATGTCATCGTAATACTGCAGAGCGGGGCGATTGCTGAGCAGTCGCACATCGTTGTGGCGTTCCTTCAAATGCGGATACCGCGGTGCATCAAGCTGCGTCAGATTCTTTTCGATATCGGGGTAAAACTTTCGCAATTCGTCCAACTGCCCCACGATCACAAACGCCGCTGCGTCACTTTTAAGCAGCCGGGCGGCATTTTCGTAGTCATAGGTGGCGTTCAGCGGGACATCGTAGAAACCGGTGGTTTTTTTGGTGGGGCCATACGCGAGGGGCCGCATGGTGTTGAGATAAAAATTCACCGCAAAGGGCGCATCCACATGGGTGAGTGGAAAATCGTCACCCACCCGGGCTTCGATGCGCTGTGCAAAATCACGGATCGCGATCGTGTGAATCACATCCGGTTGGTTGTCGGCGAAGCTGTGATATTTCCAGGCGGCCAAAGTGATCCCTACACTTCCGATTCCTATTGCCACCACGGCGTAGACTGGGCGCAGCCAACCGGCAGGAACATGGGCCAGCAGCATGACCATCTCGCGTCCGGCCAGCAGCGCTGCGGCGGGATAAAGGGGCCACAAAAAATCGGCTCGTTCATGGGATGGAATGCAGAACAACAACAGCCCCGCCCCAAACCAGCACGCGAGGAATCGCTCGAATCGGCGCGCGGACGGTTCGCTGGCCGGCCTGGCGATGACTCTCCATAGAGCGATGCAAAGCAGCGCGCTCCACGGTGCCCAGCGCTCCATCACCTGCAACGGGGGCATGTAAAAATGCATCAGCGGCCATTTTCCAGTGTGTGGTTGAATTGCGTGATCGATGAACTCCTCGAAAATGAGCTTCTGATAAACAGCGGGGCCCAGTTCCTTGATGGAAAACAACAACCATCCCCCGGTGAGCAGCAAAACGATGAGCATTGCCAGTCGCAATCCACGCAGCGGAAGCCTGGCCGAGTAGCCGGTGCGGTTCTCCCAGAAAATCGCGAGCAACCCGAACGCGGAAATCGCCGCTGCGTGTGGACTCTTGGCCAGCGTGGATGCAACGGCAGCGAGGCCGAAAAAAATCCATCCGCGTCCGGTTTGCCATACGTGCCAGGCCGCCCAGGCACCCAGTGCAACGGTGAGCGGAAGAAGCGAATCCATTCGTGCCAGGCCGATCTGCCTGGCCGTGGGGGCGCAGAAAAGATAGATCCATCCTGCCCAGAAGGCGGCCGCATCTCCCAGCACTTTGCGGCCCATGAGATAGACCAGGCACACCACTCCCATGGTCGCCAGGATGGCCGGCAAGGTTGTCCCGATGCGATTGATGCGTGCAAAGGGGGCCGTCGTCAGCAATGCCAGCCAGGTATAAAGCGGAGGCTTGGACGTGATTTCACCGACGTTGTCTTTCTGGCAAAGCCAGTGCTGATTCTGCCGCGCATCCAAAATGTAGGCGGCCTGGCGCTGCTGCTCATTATCCATGAGATCTGGCAATCCGCTCACGCGCACGAATGCAATCAAGCTGCTTGCCACCAGCAGCACCGCGATCAGCGGTAGCGGAGATTTGGCGGGAACGTTCATCATTCCTGCCAAGGGGCGTGGCTTGATGCATGAGAGCCAGTCTCAGATCCTGGGGTTGGTGCGATTTCGGCCGGCGCGATTTCTGCCGGCGCGATGCCTGGTTTCACCCGGATCAGTTCCTGATACATCTGGCTGAGCGCCTGCGGCACGATGCGGACCTCGCCAACCACGCTCATAAAATTCACGTCCCCGCCCCATCGCGGAACAATGTGCTGGTGAATATGACCCGGTACGCCCGCGCCGGCGCAGCGGCCCATGTTGATGCCGATGTTAAAACCCTGCGCCGAAACCGCGCGGCGGAGAAGACGCACCGCCAAAACGGTCTGCTGCTGCATGTCGAGCAGCTCGGCGGCGGTGAGCTCCTCAAGTTCTGCCTTGTGGGCCAGCGGGGCAATCAAAATATGCCCGTTGGTGTACGGATAGCGATTCAGCAGTGCCACAGAAAGGGGTGTGGCCCAGAGCACAAGGCGGGCAATGGCAGCGGCTTCAGAATTAACCGTCGCGGCATCGCAGAGAAAGCAGCCACTCGATTTTCCAGGCACGCTCTGAGCCAGCCCCTTGATGTAATCAAGCCGCCACGGGGCATATATGAGGCCGCTGCTTTGTTCACCTGCGGGCATGGGGGACATGGTAACGGAGTGAGTGCGCGCTGCAATCCAGAAAGGATCAACCCCGGGCGGATCAACCCTGCTTGGGAACCGCGTAAGCACCAGGAACGGCACCAGCAGGTTTGGCTTCCTGCGTCATTTGCAGAATCTCACGAGCCAATGCGCGGTAATCAGTAGCACCGTTGCTCGTGGGTTCGTATTTGAGGATCGTCTGCCCGAAAGACGGACTTTCGGCCAGCTTGATGTTGCGCCGAATTTTCGCCTGAAACACTTTGGCGTTGGCCCAGGGGAGGTTCTTCCCTTCAGCGGCCGTGATGAACGATTGAAGGTCGTTGACAACCTCGGCGCTGAGCTTGGTCTGGGCGTCAAACATCGTCAGCACGATGCCGCTGACTTTTAACTGCGGGTTCATGCGCTTATTCACCAGGGCCACGGTCTCCAGAAGTTTCCCCACGCCTTGGAGCGCTAGAAAGTGCGGCTGCATCGGGATGATGACTTCGGTGGCGACCGCCAGAGCGTTGATCGTGAGCAGCCCAAGCGATGGCGGGCAGTCGAGGAGCACAAAATCCCAATCGGGGGTGATCATCTCGAGGCGTTTCTTGAGAATCTGCTCGCGACCCAGCACGCTCACAAGCTCAATCTCCGCAGCCGCCAGGTCGATCGAGCTTGGCACCAGGGAGATGCGGTCATCGATTTTGTGCACGGCATCAAGCAAGGGGCGGTCTTCAACCAATACGTTGTAGAGCGAGACCAAATCCGGCGCGGGCTCAAGGCCGTAGTTGATGGTGAGATGGGCCTGCGGATCGAGATCGATCAGGCAAACCTTTTGCCCGAGCTCTGCGAGGGCGGCCCCGAGGTTGACCGTGGTCGTGGTTTTACCGACGCCTCCTTTTTGATTCATGAATGCGATGATGCGCATGGATTCACTGTGCGATGGGCAAGGCGATTCGTCAAACGCGCCTGCGGACCAGAAAGAGTTGGATTTCGTGAAAAACGGGCAAAAAAAGAAACCTTCCGCCGTGGCTGAGGAAGGTTACTTTTTTTTGTTTTGCAGCCTCGGGTTGGAGCCAGGCCGAAAACGGTTGATTGTGCGGTGGGACGTCGTCGCGTGCCCGAAGAAAAATTTTTACCACGTCTCCAGATCGCGATCGACTCAAGACACTATCTCGACTTTGCCTTAGTAGCCGTCTTTGACTTCGCAGCGGGCTTCTTGGCAGTCGCAGTCTTGGTAGCAGTCTTCGTCTTCATAGCGGGCTTCTTAGCAGCCATGGCGCACCTCCTTTCTCATGCTTGCAATGTAAAGGTCATCAAAATTCGAGTCAACGATTTTTTGCAGTGCGCGGCGCATTTTTTGTATCGGCGCGCATATTTTTTTTACACCGGACCCGCGCCCGGACCAGCACGTTGATGCGTTCGCGCGCGCGATCGCAGCACTATCCACAGCGCTCGACGCAATATGAAACCTCGCGCCACGCGCAGTAAGATGCCCGCGCGGCATCATCAAAAATCGTTCTGCAGCGAGAGGAAGAAAATGGCGGCGATCATTTCTGGTGGCAGGCGTCCGGTGGTCTTGATCGTGCGCGATGGCTGGGGAAAAAATCCGCACGCCATGTGGAACAATGCCAACGCCATTCACTTGTCCCGCCACCCCGTGGCCGATCGGTTGATGAGTGAGTACCCCAACACGCTCATTCGCACGAGTGGGTTTGACGTGGGTCTGCCCGAGGGCACCATGGGCAACAGCGAGGTCGGGCACCAGAACATGGGGGCCGGCCGCATCGTTGACCAGGAAAGCGTGGCGATCACAAAAGCCGTTAGAAACGGCACGTTTTTTGATAATCCGGTGTTGCGGGGAGCCGTTGATAACGCACTGAACCGAGGCACCAACCTGCACCTGATGGGCATCGCCAGCGATGCCGGCGTGCATGGGCTGCTGGAACATCTCTACGGTTGTTTGGCGTTGTGCAAGCTTCAAGGGTTGCGGCAAGTGTACCTGCATGTGTTTACCGATGGGCGCGATACCTCGCCCAATTCTGGATTGAAATATGTGAGGCAGATCGAAACGCAGATGCGCGCGATCGGCATCGGGCAGATCGCCAGTGTGTGCGGACGCTACTGGGCCATGGATCGTGATAACCGCTGGGACCGCGTGGAAAAGGCGTACCGTCTGCTGACCATCGGTGAAGCGCCGCGATTTGGATCCGCGGAAGCGGCCATCAGCAGCTACTACGAAAATCCTGCTGCCACCAACATGAGCGGCGATGAATTTGTGACGCCCTGCGTTATCACCGATGCCGATGGAAAGATGCTCCCGCGGGTGGCTGCCAACGACTCGGTCATCTTTTACAACTATCGTGGCGACCGGCCGCGCCAGCTCACCAAGGCGTTCGTGTACGAAACGTTTCCCTGGGAAGTGCCACAGGCATCACCCACGCTTCAGGGGTTTGCACGTGGACCAAAAATCCCGCTCACTTTTGTAACCATGACGGCGTACGAACAGGGCCTGCCCGTGCAGGTGGCTTATCCCAAGCCTCCGAAAATGGTAAACATTCTGGGCGATTGCCTGGCGCAGCGCGGGCTTAAACAGTTTCGTGCGGCGGAGACCGAGAAATTTCCGCACGTCACGTTCTTCTTCAACGATTATCGCGAGCAACCCTTTGAACGTGAGGATCGGTACATTGCGCAATCTCCCAAGCTGCTGGCGGATGGATCGCCACTACGCACCTATGACCAGATGCCAGAAATGGCCGCCTACGCGGTGTGTGATGAAGTGGTGCGCCGGATCAATTCCAACATGTACGGAGCGTTGATGGTCAATTTCGCCAACTGCGACATGGTCGGCCACACCGGTGTATTAGCGGCCGCGGTCAAAGCGGTGGAGCATGTGGATACGTGCGTTGGGCGGATTTTAGAAGCGGTGCAGCGCCAGGGCGGTAGCGCGGTGGTCACCGCCGACCATGGCAATTGCGAGCAGATGATCGACCCCGAAACCGGCGGGCCGCATACAGCCCACACTACCTATGATGTGGAACTGATCGTTGTCGATGATCGCTGCCGCGGCCAGCGCCTGCCTGATGGGGGCCGGTTGGCGGATGTGGCACCGACAATGCTGGCGCTCATGGGCCTGGAAAAGCCGGTGCAGATGACCGGTGATTCATTGATCGAGTAACGCGTTTGATGTGCAGTCGAACGCTTGCAATGCTGGACTCGGCTGCGGGTTTGCTATAATGTCGGATGTGTTTGAGAGAGTTTTAAGGAGCCTTACGTCTATGGCGCACATCATTGCAGAACCTTGCATCGGCACCAAGGACACCGCCTGCGTCGCGGTGTGCCCGGTGGATTGCATTCATCCCACTAAGGATGAGGCCGATTTTGAAGCTGAACCATTGCTGCTTATCGATCCCGATGTCTGCATCGATTGTGGCCTGTGTGTTGATGAGTGCCCGGTGACCGCGATTTTCCCCCAGGAAGATCTACCAGCCGAATGGGCTTCGTTCATCGAACGTAACGCCGCGTATTACAAGAAATAATGCGGGTCTCTCCGTTACCCGGCGGCCCGGCCTTTCCCCCCCACGCTTCATTTAACCAACGCCGGGTCGATGAGCCTCAAATTCTGTTTGGGAGCGCTATCGTTGGGATCGGCAGCCATCGCGCTTTGAAATTCCTTCACTGCCTCATCTCGTTTTCCTTCAGCCTTCAGCAGCACTCCCAAGTTGTTGTGCGCGTTGGCATCTTTGGCATTCAGGGCGATCGCCTTGCGATATTCAGCCGCCGCCTCTTCGTTCTTCTTTTGCTGGGTGACGATCAACCCCAGATCGTAATGCGCCATCCCCAGCTTGGGATCATTATCGAGCGCCAGGTGCAACTCGCTGGTCGCTGAATCGAGCTGACCCTTGGTGAAATAGGCGGCTCCCAGGTTCAGGTGTGCCATTGCATATTTGGGGTCAATCCTTAGCGCCTCTTTGTATTCAGCAATTTCATCGTCAGCCTGCCCTTTCAATCCCAGATCATGACCTAGATTCAGATGGAGCATGCCCATTGTCCTTGTTCAGGCGAATGGCTTCACGGTATTTGGCGATCGCATCATCGGTCTTGTTCTGCTGATCGGCAGCAACGCCCTTGTTGAATTCCACATCGGAATTTCTGTTGAGAAATTTGGCGATAACGATTAACGCAAACACGATGATGAGAACTGTCGTGAGAATGATCCGCAAGATTTTCATAGTCGCTCCGTGAAAAGTTGGTGCCATCATGCAATTGCCCCTGCGATTTGCAAATCCGCATCGCCACTTTTCATCGATGGCTGGAGCAAAACAAAGCTCGGCGCACATGGTGCGCCGAGCTCTAAAATTTTTTGGGGAAATGCTTTCGAAAATCAGACGAATCAGTGGCGCTCTCCCAGCAGGGCAGCCCAGTCATCGAATTGCTGGCTGTGATTTTCGGCGCTGGCGGAGGGGCCGGTGGCCGGTTTCGTGGATGGATGGTACGCCGACGGGCGCGCGGCATCGGACGTTTGTACATGCGCAGCTTGCCGGGCCTGCTCGGCGCGGACTTGTTCCTCGGCCTGCAGGCGCGCTTCCTGCGCTTCTTTAAGCTCCTCGCGCAGCGCGTTGGCGGTCTGGGTTTGCTCGGCCTGAATCTGCTGGATGCTGACCAGGGCTTGTGACAATTGGTTGGTCAACATTTTTGCTTGTGCATCGGAAGTAATGCGCTCGCTTTGGGCATGCTGGGCAATGCGCCCATAGGCATCTGCGACGTGGCTGTTCGAGGCCAGTTGATCGACCTTGCCCCAGGCGCGGGTGATGGCATACGTGCCGGCCATGCCGCCGACAGCGATCACCACCGCCAGCGAACCCGCCAGCCGCCAAGCCGTCCGGGCAGAGCGATTGGATCGCAAAGCGTAATCCGACACCTTCACGCTCAAGGCTTCGTATGCGGAGATGGTGGACGAGGCACGCTGCCGCGCATCGTCCATCAGGCTCAGGATCAATTGATCCACCACCGCATCCCGGGAGGATCGCGGATCGGTCATCATCCCGCGGGTGATGTTCGGCATCTGCTCCACTGGCGCGGATTCTTTTGTGGTTGCCTGCACCGATTCCGCCAAAACAGCTTCTTCGATTTTTGGCGCGATCACTTCGGCGCCCCTCGTGCCTGACAATTCCTCGAGCCAGTCGGAGGGTTCCTGGTCAAGATCCAAATCAATTGCCGGTTCTTCCGATAGCTGCGGCGTCAAAACTTCCTGACCCCCGATAATTGCTGTCGGCTCGATAAGCATGGGGGCAGGAAAATTTACCCGCCTGCTCCTGGCCTTCCAGGTGCCGAGGCTCAGGACCGACATCGCGTTCTTCAAAAATGTCATGCTGCACTCCGTATAAAGCAAGTTTCCCCGCCCTGATTGTCGACCAGCAAACGGGGCAGACTTGAAATTATCGGACGAGCACCTCTTCAAATCGCTGCAGGACGCGTCTGGGAAACCCTGCTCCCGCCGGGCGATTTTTTTGTTCACCATCCGGCGATTCGCTACACTCCGAACATGCAATTTTGTAAGCGGGAAATAATTGTCTGCTTGATGATGGCAGGATTGGCATCGTTGACAGGGTGCGGATCGACCGAGCAGGCACCTCCGCCGCGGGTGGAAAGCACCACCCCCCTGCTGCGTTACATGGCCGCGAAGCACACGGTGCAAATCGACGCGAACCTCACGCAGTGCCTTGATCGTCACATTGCAGACGATCTGGAGCTCAGCACGCAAACGCGCTTCGGCTCCACGCAGGCCCTGGTGCGGCTAAGGGTTGAACCCGATACCGCCCAGCCATTTACCCTCGACCTGGCGGCCCTTGCCCATCCTGATAGTGAAGATCTCCGGAGCGGCCCGGGCGATGTGGTCGCGGTCAACGGCGATGGGCTGCTGGTCACACCGATAGCGGTTGCAGGCGCTCCGCACGATTCCAACGGTGGCGAAATAATCGCCGATGTGACCCATTTCCCACGGCCGGTCGCAGGGGATGGCGACCGCGCAATGACTCCGGCGACGCATCCCAGCCCGGCAGTCAGCAAACTTTTTGATCAGACCGAGACCGGCCGCACCCTGAAAGGCCCCGAGCACGATGCGGCCCTGCAGCGCTTTGCACAGTTGCCGCGCTTGTTGCTCTGGATGTTGCAGGAATCAGAAGAAGCGCGTGAGCTCTGGGACCGCCGCATTAAGCTCGACACATTGTTAGCGACGCACCTGGTGGACCGCGACGATCTGCTGGATCGCATGACCCAAAGCAAAGATGGCCAGAGCGCCGAAGCCATAAAGGCCCGGCTCGAGGCGGTGGCTACGGAATTGCAAGCACTCACAAAGCAGCGCGATGGCGTCGATGCCGCCATGCAATCCAACCTCGAACGTCTGCTGAGCGAACGCGGCGTCGGTTCCCAACAGCAGACGATTCGCCGTTCGGTCACGCTGGAACTGCCCGACCTTCCGCCCACGGAAATTCTAGCTGACTGCCGCAGCGCTACTGATGTGGACAATGCGCTGCGCGCTAAATATCCCAGGGCGCTGGAAGCCTTTGACCATACGCGCGTGCTGGTGACGTTGGATTTCGCGCCCGGTTATGGCAACAATGCCAGCGGTGCCGACGCCAAATCGTCGCGCAGCCAACCGCTGGCCGTTCACTACCGCCCCGCCGTGCCCGCCACGCTTTGCGTGTATGCCCTCATGTGGAGGCATGATTCTGATCAACCCGTGCTGGAGCGCGTGGATCAACAATCGCTATCCGTGCTGAATCCCAAGACACCGGTCATCACGTTCATGCTTGATCCGCAAAATCCTTCGGCCAACCTGGTTTCTTTTGATGGCCTGGGCCGATTCTCGGGCGTGCGCAGCCGCGCCGGCATCGCCCCGAGCCAAAGACTTTCTCCCCTCCTTGCTTCGTCGCCACAGGAACGCGTTGATCGCTGTCTCGAACATTTGCAGTCGCTTGACGTGCTACAAAATCAGTTGGGTGCCCTGGTCCGGCAAAAAGAATTGGTCGATAGCCAGATCGCTTTGCAAGGTGAGACCACCGATGCATCGATGCTGAGCCGTCAGGCCCGCCTGCGCGAAGGTATTTCCCAAATCCGTGCTCGCCTGGATGGGTTAACACTGAACGCGCTTGGCGTGCCCGATACCGGACAGTCCCACCAGGTAGACAATCAAACCCTGCTCTCACAACTTCAATCCCAGATTGAATCTTTGCGCGTTCAACCGCAAACCGCGCCATCTACTCAACCATAGACTGCCCCATGCACGCTCGCACGTCCATTAAGGGGCCATGGCATCCGATGGTCGCTTACCAGAATCGGCGCGCCCGCTTCCTGCAAACCGGCTGATCACCCGCACGCTCATGTCATGGTCCACCGTGATCTGGCAGCTGAGGCGCAATTGCTTCTGCTCCAGCAGGCCCTTGGCACCCAGAACCATCTTCTCCGCATCGCGCATCGTCTCCGGTTCGCCACTGATGAACTGCACCCGGCAGGTCGTGCACTTAGCAAACCCGCCGCACGCATGTAACTGATCCACCTTGGCGTCATCGATCAAAGCCAACACCAATCGTTTCCCCATTGGAACTTCGATCGTATCAATTCCTTCAACAGTCAACTTAGGCATAATTGCTCCCGCATTTGCAACACTGAAAAATTCCCCTGACTTTGCGATATTATGCGATGAATAGCGTCGACTGTCATGTAATACCCCTACGATTTAAGCATGCTCACCATCAATCCCACGACAGAAGAATCGATGGAGCCTGTCCTGCAGCAGAGCGATCGGGAGATCGCAGCAATCATCAATTTAGCTTCTGTGGCAACCCAGGCTTGGCGCCATACGCCCATCGCGGCTCGCGCGCGGCATTTCATGACGCTTGCCGCGCTGTTGCGGCAGAAGGCCGGCGAATTGTCGGCGCTCATGACGCGGGAGATGGGAAAGCCGATCACGCAGGCGGAAGAAGAAGTTGAGAAATGCGCCGTCTGCTGCGAGTATTTCGCCCAACATGCCGCCGAGATGATTGCCTGGCGGGAAATGCCCAGCGACGGTACCCGCAGCGGGGTACGCTTTGATCCGCTGGGGGCGGTGCTGGCGATCATGCCGTGGAACTTCCCGCTCTGGCAGGTCATTCGCTTTGCGGCACCCAGCTTGATGGCAGGCAATGTCGCTCTGCTAAAGCACGCCCCCAACGTGCCCGGCTGCGCCCGCGCCCTGCAAAGGCTCTTCGACATGTCCGCGTTTCCACCGGGCGTGTGGGGTACTGTCTTTGCCTCGTTGCAACAGGTTCAAACCCTGATCGCTCACCCTGCCATTGCCGCCGTCACCCTTACCGGTAGCACCCGCGCCGGCATCAGTGTCGCCACGGCTGCGGCCAAGGTGCTCAAAAAGAGCGTGCTGGAACTCGGTGGCTCAGATGCTTTCATCGTCCTCGCCGATGCCGATATCTCGATGACCGCCCGCGCCGCGGCCATGGCGCGCTGCCGAAACAATGGGCAAAGCTGCATTTCCGCCAAGCGATTCCTGGTGGAGGGATCGATCTACGATGCGTTCGCCGACGCCCTGGTTGAGGAAATGCGCGCGCTGCAGGTGGGCGACCCTGCCAATCGGGAAACCCAGGTTGGCCCGCTGGCGCGGCTCGACCTTTTGGAAAACGTTACCGACCAGGTGCAGCGCTCCATCACCGCCGGAGCGCGGTTATTGTGCGGTGGCAGCCGGTTGGATCGCAAGGGTTATTTCTATCCGCCCACGGTTCTCGACCAGGTGCTTCCGGGTAACCCGGCATTCGATGAAGAAATCTTCGGTCCCGTCGCCCCGCTGACCCTTGCTCGCGATGCCGAACACGCCATTCAATTGGCCAACCAATCGCAATTCGGGTTAGGGACCAGCATCTGGACGCGTGATATATCGCGCGCCCAGCATATGGCGGGTGAAATCCAGGCGGGCTCGATTTTTATCAACGGGGCGGTGCGGTCCGATCCGCGCCTGCCGTTCGGTGGCATCAAGCAATCGGGCTGGGGCCGCGAGCTGGCCGCCTTCGGAATCCACGAATTCGTCAACATCAAAACCGTCTGGCAGGCGTGAAGATATCCCTCAGCCACGTTTGGCCCAGCACTCGCGGCGCCTACCGCCTGGCGCGATTTCTGCGCCGGCGCATTCCCCGAAAAAACTGGGATGGAATTTTTTGTACACCGCAGGGATCCAAGCTGCAGCTCGATCTGGCCACCTACCCGGATTGCGCGATGGCGTTTGGCCTTTACGAGCTGGGCACCATGCGGGCCCTGCGCCGCCTGCTCAGGCCCGGAGCCTGGTTTATCGATGGCGGGGCAAACATCGGATACTTCACGCTGTTGGCGGCGAAATGGGTCGGGCCGGCCGGGCGCGTTGATGCCTTCGAACCCCATCCGGCAAACCGCGCCCGCCTGCTGGCCAACCTCGAACGCAACGCCGTCGGGAGCTTCGTGCGCGTGCACGCTTTCGCCCTCGGCGCGGTGGCCGGTGAAGCCACACTTTTCACACCGGTCGGGGATCGTTTCAATCACGGCGAGGCTACTCTCTATCCGGATGGAAACGCCTTAAGCACCCCAACCCGCGTCGTTCGGCTCGATCAGTTATTTGCCCCCGGTGCTGTGCCCGATGTGATCAAGCTCGATATTGAAGGGGCTGAACACGCCGCGTTGCAGGGAGCAGCCAGTCTACTGGCCAGTGCAAACCCGCCGGCCCTCATTATCGAGCACAACCCCGTCACGGCTGCCCACGCGGGCCATCCGCCCGGCGCGCTGTTTGACGTGCTCAAATCTTTGCAACCGCGCTATCAGATTTTTCGATTGGGCACCCTTCCCCGCCGCGTCCGTTCCGCTGCCCAGTTACAAAGCCTGCAACGCGAACTGAACCTGTTGGCGATTGCGAGCCGATCTTAGCTGGTATGACCACTTCATCACCCTCACCGGTCTTCCCTTCGCGCTCGCGCGAAGAATTCGGGCATTTGCTTCAGTTTCTTCTGGTCGGGGCCAGTGGCGTGGCGGTGAATCTGGGAGTATTCACCATCCTTCTTAAACTAGCCGTGCCCATCGCCAGCGCAACTGCCATCGCAATTGCTGCGGCCATGATTTCGAATTTCGCGCTCAACCGCCGATTCACCTTTTCATACGCGCGCCATCAACCGATCTGGCGGCAATTCTTCGGATTCGTGGCGGCGTGTCTAATCGGAGCGCTCATCAGTTATGGGACGACATTGTTGATCATTTCCCACTGGCCGCATGTGCTGCCGCAACTGGCTGCTTTTGCCGGAATCGTGCTGGGGACGGGTTTCAACTTCATCGGCAGCCGCCTGGTTGTGTTTCGCAAATCACACCTTTGATTTCGAGATTGCACCCCACTCCGCGCGCAATCGTTGACAACGCTGCCTGGTTTCAGGGTAATCCTGCAACAGGCCGCAGCAACCGCCGGTATTACCGGCATGTCGGCCCTGGCGTTGACGTCGCTTGGCCATTGTCCGGCGGAGTGGTGAAATGAACTGTATCGCATTAGCGTTTCTGGGGATTGCATGCATCTGTTCACCCGCGTGGGCAGCAGTTCAGCCGATGGGGCCCACACCGCTCACCATCAAGCTCGATGATCAAATATTCCCCAGCTCACCGGGGTACCACACCATCACCGGAACGATGCACTTTGGCGACAAGGAAGTGCCCTTCGCATCCGGGATTTTTTTACCACCGATGTTTTTTGAAACCGACCACCCGTTGCCCGTAGTGGTGACGCTGCACAACCGCGGGCCATCAGGGCGCAACGGCGCGGGAATCTTTTATGAAGGCCTGGCGGCAATGTTGTCGCAGGATAACCCCGACACGCGCGGCACCGGCGATCAGCCCCGCCACCCCATGGTTATTCGCACGCAGGCCGCGTTTATCGGGGTCGCACCGCAATGCCCCTCGGGATATCTCTGGGAAACCCCGCCCATGGGCGCTTATATCGCAGAGTTGACCACCCTGATTACACGCCACTACCACGCCGACACCGAACGTATGTACCTCACCGGATTCAGCTACGGCGCATCTTCGACCTGGCGGATCGCGCTGCAGGTGCCGGGATTTTTTGCCGCCATTGCGCCGCTGGATGGCCGCGCTTCGCCTGACCCCGTGCACGACTTGATGAAGCTGCGCAACGTGGGGATCTTCGTTGGCGTGGGAGCTGTCGATACCAACTTCATTCCCGAATCCGAGCGGATGCGCAACGCGCTGGTGACGCTCAAGCACCCCAGCTTTCTTTACACCCTGGTGCCCCATGGGAACCATCATTCATATGGGTCGGTCTACAGCGATCAGGATTTCTGGTACTGGATGTTCACCCATCGCCGCGGGGGAAAAATTCTAATCAGCGATATCGTTACCGTTCGCCCCGAACTCGCTGCCACCGGCAATTCCTCCACAACCGCGCCCGCGACTTCGCCGCTCGTCAATGTCGATGAGCTGGGCCCAAAAATGACTTCCCCCGTGCCTACGACGCAGGCCACCATTTTGTGCCAATACTGGCGTGACATGCCTGGCCCGCAGATCAAAACACTCATGGACGATCCCGCTTATCCACGCTACCCCAGCGAGCAGATCTACCTGGATCGCATGGAGATTCCCCCCAATCAGGAAGCGGGATACGCCACCGTTTTGCGCGGTTTACTGCGGCCACCGACCGATGGGGCGTATACCTTCTACATAGCCAGCGACAATGAGGGTGAAATCTGGCTCAGCCCCGATGGGCGTTCCGATGCCAAGGTGTTGGCCAAGATTGCCAACGTCACTGACTGGGCGTTACCGCGCAGCTGGACGCGCAAGCCCGAGCAGGAATCCAAACCGGTGGAACTCAAGGCCGCTAATTCGTATTTCATCGAAATCCGTCACAAGAGCGGCGGCGGGGATAACAACCTTGCCGTGGCGTGGAAACTGCCCGATGGCACGCTGGAGGGGCCGATCAGCGGGTCACATTTCATCGCTGTGCCGGCATCGAAAGTGCCCCCCCCCGCAGTGAGCGCCATCGAAACCAGCGGCCTGCCAATGAAGCCCGGCACCTACCGTATGAAGATCGTAGTGGAACTCATGGGGCGACGGCAGCGCGTGCCGGTGCTGGTGATTTTGCCACGCACCTTCGGCCCGGGCGTGCAATGCCCGGCTCTGATTTTTACCGGCGACACCACCACGACCGCCGACGCCGACGGCTTTCGTATGGCCGGCCCTGTTAAGCAACTGGGCGGCAGCGAACACACTAAGCTGGCGGAGTGGTCGCCGTTTATCGTGATCGCGCCGCAATGCCCGCCCGGCACCACCTACGATCACTTACTGGTTCAGATGGCCACCGCCACCGCCATCGTCAAACTGCTCGACGATTTGCCCGTCGATCGCGAACGCGTTTATCTGACTGGCAACGGAAACGGCGCCACCTTCAGTTGGAAAGTGGCAAAACTGCTCGGAAGTCATCTCACTGCCCTGGCACCGGTTCTCACGGATTTCGTCAAAGACCCCAAGCTGGTGGCTGCTCTGGATGGAGTGCGCGTTCACGAAGTAACGGGAGTGAAAGATGGCATGGCTACCGATGCTGCCAACCGCATGAAAGACCAGTTGATGACCCTCAATCCCCCCCCCGATGTGGTGTATGAAATGGATATGGGCCAGGAAGTCGCCGACGCGTACTTTAATCAGCAGGAATTTTATCAGTGGTTTTTGTCGTGGCATCGTGCGGCGGGCAAAGCGGCTGAATCGAAGTAAACTGCCCCCATGACTGCCAGCGAACTTCTTTCGCCCCCGGTTGATGGGCAACAAACGTCGACCGGTTCCACCCGCTGGCTGAGGGTTCACAAGGTCGGTCTGATCGTCGTGATGGTGCTCGGAGCCGGGCTGCGCTGGTGGGATTTGGGGCAGCAAAGTTTGTGGTTTGATGAGGGGTTTACCGCTTGGGTGGTGTCACTTTCGCCCCGACAAATTGGGCATGTGATCGCCGCCGACGTTTCGCCTCCTCTCTATTACTATTTGTTGCGTGCATGGGTCATGCTTTGGGGGAATTCGGAAGTTGCGCTGCGGTCGCTGTCGGCGCTGGCGGCGACGCTGTCGCTTCCGCTATTCGCCTGGCTGGCAATTCGGTTACTCAAAAGTCCGCAGGCGGTCATTTCCGCGGCCACGCTTTTTGCGTTCACCGTGCTGCAGGTGCAGTTTGCCCAGGAAGCACGATTTTACGCGCTCATGTCGCTGCTGGGGCTGGCGGGGTTTTGTGCGCTTTTGCACCATTGCGCGCGGCCCACGCTGTTACGCCTGGCGGTACTGATTTCGGTCCTGACCATTGGCGTCTACGTCAACAACATGATGTGGTTCTACCTGGCCGCGCTGAACATTGCATGGCTCATATTGCCCGGCGATCAGCGTACCAGCCGCCGTTGGCGAGACATGCTGCTGGTCAATGGCAGCGTGGTGTTGCTGTTTTTGCCCTGGGTGCCCTCGCTGATCGGACAACTGCACCGAGTGCATGATTCGTTCTGGGCAAAAACCCCGCACGCCGATGATCTCTTACAAACCGCGGCAATGATCACCGGTGCCAATTCACACTACCTGGCGTATTTGTTCAATCGCCTGCCAATTGCCTGGGAGGTTCGCGAATATCTGGCAGAGTGGATCGCCGTTGCACTGCTGGTGATCGCAATTTTCATCATCGCCCGGAACCCGCGGAAATTTCAGATAGCACGCCAGCAGCTTGCCCTGGCGGTTTATGCGCTGCTGCCCGTCGTCGCCATTTTTGCCTACAGCCAGGTCAGTAAGCCGATCTTTTTGCAGCGGGTATTTGTGCCCAGCAGTGCGCTGATCCCCATCGTTCTGATGGCTCCACTGGCGCTGGGCATCGGTAAAAAACGGCTGGCAACCGCAGTGGCGTTGGTGGCTGTTATCTTTGCGACCGTGAGCATGATCGGCGCCACCGCCGACCCGCAGCCAAAAGAACAGTGGCGCCAAGCCGTCGCCAGCTTGCTCGAACCGCGCAACGGGCAGCCCACGCGGCTGATCGTTTTTGTGGCAAACGAGGGCGAAACACTCTTCGACTACTATGCCGCCCGTGCCGGTTGCACGCCCCGGCAACTAGCCCGGCGGCGAATTGCGCGGCTGGGTCTGCCGGGCGATTTTTACAGCGTCGATCCCCCTGTCACCACCCGACAGGTTCGTTCGCCCGCTGATTTAAACACATTGAAAGTGACGCTCGATTCACGCATCTACCAATGCGTCGATCTGGTGCTGTCACATGATACTTTTTCAGATCCCCAGGGGTTGACGTGCAAGCTGCTTGATGAAACCTGCGCGCTGGTCGCGCATGAGACGTACGAAAAAATCCAGGTGCTCCACTACCGCACCAACGCGCCCTTGGCACCGGCCGATTGATCACTCCGAAATTCTACAAAATCACCGGCTTCCCGGTCTGCAAACTTTGCATCTCCGCTTCAATGATCCGCACCGATTCAGCGGCCTGCGGCAACGTCACCACGTCCGGCTTCTTGTTATTCTTGAGGCAATCCACGAAGTATTCGATCTCGCGCTCGTAACCCATCCCGCCGGGAATCTCCACCGCAGCAGGTTCTTTGCCCAGCTCATAAAGCGTCAAAATATTCTTGGCCGCCAGGTCAAACACGGCGGTGGCGCGCTCAAAATTCACCGCATACTGCATCGTAAACGGGAAACCTTTGCTCATCGCCCAGCTTCCCTCGGCCACCACCAGCGGCACATGGGGGTATTCATAACGCGTCACCACATGATCGATGCCGGCTGTGACACTTGTGTAGCCGAAAGTGCTGACCGATTTAGGCACGCCAAACACGTTTTGAATGAAATCGGTATCGTGAATGTGCAGATCCAAAATCGCGCCGCCACACTTGGCGGCATCGAGATAGAACGCGCCACCGGGATGACTGGCAACGCGGCGGAAATGCGCGGAAAGCGTCCTGCCGAAACTTTGCTTCTCCACCTGCTCGCGCAGCCATGTCCAGCCAGGCCACCAGCGCATGCACATGGCAATCATGCAGGTGCCCCTGGAGGCCGCCGCAATTTCTGCAAACTTTCGGGCATCCGCTGCCGTCCGCGCCATCGGTTTTTCACACAAAACGTGCTTACCCGCCTGCAGCGCGGCGATCGCATACTCGGCATGCAGCGGCGTCGGCAGGCAAATATCCACCAGATCCACATTCGCATCAGCAATCAGCTTTTTGCCCTCGTTGTGCTGCGTGACGGCGGCATAATCAAATCGCTTGGAAGCCTGTCCTTCGATGTTTCCAACAGCACGCGTCCGCCCCGCCAGCCGGTCAGCATCAATGTCGCTGATGGCAACAACCTTTACGTCTTTGAGCGTGGTGTATACATCCAGGTGGGTCAGACCCATCATGCCTAAACCGATTACGCCTACTTTAATCACGGGAATCCTTTGTGCTGTTGAGAGCGTTCTGTGTTGAACAGCCGATGTTGCGAAAAATTCAATCAGGGAATTTTAGTATTTGAGAATGACGTCTAATGCCGCGCTGGTGCGGGCGAGCAGTGCCGAATCCCAGGGCATCATTTCTGCAACCAGGGTCTTGTCATAACCAATCGCCTTGAGTGCGGCCATCGATTCCTTGAACGGCACATCCCCCGCCAGCAAATCGCAAAACCCAGCCAGCGTA
Source organism: Tepidisphaerales bacterium (assembly GCA_038238625.1). GTDB lineage: Bacteria > Planctomycetota > Phycisphaerae > Tepidisphaerales > Tepidisphaeraceae > JBBSFP01. The sequence continues at coordinate 1,951 of JBBSFP010000003.1, read as the reverse complement.
CCGATGCCCTGTTTGAAATCCTTAATGTGCACCCGGCGAATTCGTTTACCCAGCAGCTCGATCCAAAACGGGGGATGCTGGTGGTACCCCAGCACGTTACCCACGTCGAAGTAGATGCCACACCGATTGCTCTTGAAGGAATCGACAAAATCGTTGAGTTCGATCGGTGAATAAAATAATCCGTTCCACACGTTCTCGATACACAGATCGACGTTCACCTTCTCAGCGACTTCGAGCAGTTCCTTCACGGCCTCACGGGCGCGGGAAACGGCATGATCGTAGCGCACCAGATCGGGCGAAATAGGGCTCTTCACCACGCCCGGTACGAACAAAAATGCCTTGCATCCCAGCCATGCCGCACGCTCGATCGCCGCCTTGTGCAGGTCGATGCTGCGGCGACGGATGGCCGCCTCGTTGCTCACAGGGTTGTGTCCCCAAGTCAGCCCCGCGGCCAGCGCCTCCACGACCACACCGGATTTGTCCGCCTGTTTTCGGATCTCGTCGCACTGCGCCTTGGTGGAACTCGTAGTCAGCACCCCGTCGGTACCCATGCAAAGTTCCAGCCCGGCAAAACCGGCTTCCTTAGCGCTCTGCAGCGCATCGGCAATCGGGTGCGTGTTGGCAAGGCCGTCTTTCATGGACCAGTAGCTGATCGATTTAATCATGTGAATCCTTCGCAAAAAATGATCTAGTGCATCTCCGCTTTCATGGAACCCAGAAGCGGGCGATAGTAATGAAAATGAACATCGGGGTGATCGCATAAGAGCGACACAGGCACCGACGAATCCGCCAGCCGCTTACCCACCATCAGCGCCGTGAGTCGCATCCCAAAAACGTTGTCGTGCACGCCCGGATGCCAGATGGAAACCCGCTCGGCTTTGAATGTTTCCACCGGGCCGACGGTCCCGGCGTGCGTGGGGATCTCCGGCACGTTCCCCGCCGCGCTCGTGCGCGCGTTTTGACTGATCGTCATCGGGTGCAACTCGGCCACGCGCGCAGGCAGCTTGCAATACTCCGCCGCCGAGGGTGGATCGTTTTTGTATTTACCTGATCGGCGTGGCGGATCATTAAACGCCCAGTGCTTGGTTTCTCCCTGCCCGCCCTGCATCACCACGCAGCGAATCTGATCGTACGATTTGCTGTATGCCTGCAGATCACCGGCGGGGAAACGCATCTGATTTGCGGGCATGCGCAGCTTCTTATCAATGCGATTGAAGCACAGATCGCGATCGGCCTTGATGAAAGATAGGGGATGCGTGTCCGGCACCGGTTGGCCGTCGACATACCATTCGTCCATGCCCCAGAAATGCGCATCCCGCAAGTTAATTTGCAAAGAGTTCACCAGCCGCGCCACCAGCGGCAACTGCTCGGTGGGGCCAATCGGGCCACAAATACCAGCGGGGTTGTCAGCCGTCGATTGCTGCCAGGCTTCAATGTATTCCAGGGCCTCGGCAAGGTGGAAATCTTCCATTGAATCGTAGAAGTGCACCTGGAAACCGGGACGCGATAGCTGGCTGATGTCTTTGATCGTCAGCCGCGCGGCGTCGGCCAGCAGCGCTGGATCCAGCGTCGTGTAATCCCACCAATCCGGGGCGAGTTTGCTGAGCGGACGTGCCATAAACTCCTAGGATTGTGTGCCAGTCGATTGCGTGCCAAATAGCTGCGCCAGCAAATCGCCGGCGGGGTAGGGATGCCCGCGATGCTGCACAAATCCTTCAGCAAACGCGAAGCCCGCCTGCCGGCCACGATGAGCGCCATGACGCTTCATGGCATCAATGTATTCATCCATCCCATGGTGGGCCCGAAGCCATTCACGCTGGCTGGCATGGGCGGCGAGCATGTGGGCCTTGGTTTCGATAGCCGCACTAATGTCAACATAAGTGCCCGGCGTAACCGGCTGCCCCAGCGAATCGACCCCTTCGATCGGATCGCAGTAGTACAGATGCGGGAT
>JBBSFP010000002.1:0-27078 GCA_038238625.1 Tepidisphaerales bacterium | reverse complement strand
TTCCAGGTGCGGCGGCGGACTTCGAAAAAGCCGTGCTGCCGCAGCGTGCTCGCCAGCGGGGGATGCTTCAAAACCGCGATGATCTTGTTGGCCATCTCGTTGACGTCCCAGAAATCCACCTTCAGGGCGTGCTGCACAATCTCGCTGACGCCTGACTGTTTAGAGACGATCACCGGCACATCGTGGCTCATCGCCTCCAGCGGCGCAATGCCAAACGGCTCGCTCACCGAGGGCATCACGTACAAGTCGGCCATCTTGAAAACCTTTTCCACATCCGGGCCGCGCAGGAACCCGGTGAACAGCACCTTGTGTCCGATTCCCATGGCGGCGGCCATCTCGATCGTGCGGCGAATCATGTCCCCCGAACCGGCCATCACGAACTTCACATTGTCCATCACCTCCAGCACCTTTTTAGCGGCGGCGATGAAATACTCCGGACCCTTTTGCATCGTGATGCGCCCCAGGAACAGCACGATCTTTTCATCCTTGTGGATGTTGTACTTGTCATCATCGTAGGTATCAGAACCACCCCCGTTGCCGTTGATATCGATGGCGTTGTAGACAACTTCCACCTTGGCGGGGTCGATGCCGTAGTGATGGGTGATGAGATTTTTGGTTAGCGCGCTGACGGCGATGACCTTGATGGCTCCGTGCATGCCGCGACGTTCGATGTCGTAGATGCGCTGATCGACGTGGATGCCGCTGCGATCAAATTCCGTGGAATGCACATGCACGACCAGCGGGACGCCCTTGATGGCGGCAACCGCCAGGCCAGCCGGGAACGTCATCCAGTCATGAGCGTGAACCATGTCGAACGATTCGGATCGCCCAATTTCCGCCGCTAACGCAGCATAGCGTTGCACCTCGGCAAACAAATCTCCGGCATAGTGCGAACCAGCGCCTTGCACCGTGTTGCCAATGAACGACGGTTGAGGGTTGCTGGAGGGAGCCTTGGCGGGCGAAGGTACGTTTGAAGCGCGCGCTTTGGCGTTTGGCGTTATGGCTTCGGATGGGGGCTGATCGGAGGTTTGACCGGCGGCCCCGCCGTATTGCACCGGCGTCTGGTAGGGGTTAGCGAGCTGAGAATCGATCGTGCGGAAGCTGACGTTCTCAAATTCGTCCAGCCGAACCTCGGCATTGGGCGCAGCAAGAGGCGACCCGATGTGCGGGCTTACCAGCCGCACGTGCGTGGAAAACGGGCTGGTGACCGGGCGTGGCAAAACAAAGACCACATCGGCACCCAAAGCACTCAGGCCTTTGGTCAGCCCGTAGCAGGCTGTGCCCAGCCCACCGCTGATGAACGGTGGAAATTCCCAACCCAGCATGAAGACACGCATAAACGACTACGCTTTCTGAAGATCAGGAGAGCTGGCCCCTGAGCACGCCATTGGACGAGCAGCCCGCCTTTACGAGCAGCGGATCAGGAAAAAGATCTAAATTTTTAGGCCAAAAAAGGCAGGTCTTTTAGAACAGATGGGGGCGCAGGGGCTGACCACAAGCAGGGGCTGCGTGCCAAATCGGGGACTCACCCCCGCGCCTGCGTTGCTTTTGCTACTGTCACCGCCGAGAGGGCCTGCCAATAAATCTGGTGCGCCGTGCTCTTCCCACGACCCACATCGGGCGGCAGATTACGCATATGCCTGCTTCAATGCAAGAGCGTTGAGATCGGAACAACCGATACGACCGGAATTTCTTAACAATTCCACATTGTGAACGGGTGAAGTCCTGGATGGAGTGTAGCGAATCTGAAATTCAGCCCAAACCTATTTACATTGCCGACCATCCCCAAGTGGATTAAACTTATCAATAGTGACTTCGCTCGACCCGGCCCGACCCATTACTTATCCGCGCAATTTTGGCGCTATCCGGGCGAAACCCTCGCAGCGGCTAGTGTCAGCCCTGGTGGCAGCCGGATGCCTGCTGGTTTTGATCACCGCTGCATGGCTTAACCCCAGCCCCGTGGGGAGCGGCACCCATCAACAACTCGGGCTGGCGGCTTGCCAATTCAAAGAACGCACCGGATTACCCTGCTTTAGTTGTGGCATGACCACCAGCTTCAGTTACTTCGCGCACGGCAACATCGTGGCCAGCTTCTATGTGCAACCGTTGGCCTGCGTGCTGGCGTTTTTGGCTGCCGTTAGCATGTGGATCGGGTTTTATTGCGCGATTTCGGGTAAAACCGCGTGGCGGCTCACCCGTTTTCTGAACCTCAAGCGCTATGCGATGCCGATGATCGTCTTTGCCATCCTCGCCTGGGCCTGGAAAATCTGTCTGACTCTAAAGGGATGGGATGGCTGGCGGTAATCCAGCCCGATTTCACCCGGCCGCCGGTCCAATGGCGCAGCGGGCCGCCCTAGCACGTGTCCACGCCTCTACCCCGGAGTAATTGACATGGCCTTCCCCCGTCTCCTGATCGTCCTCATCCTGCTGTCTCTGGCCGGCTGCAACCTTGTCGGCGGAGCTGCTGCGATTTTGATGAAGGAGCGCGATGAACCCGCCAGCTATACCGATCTTAAAGGCCAGAGCATTGCCGTGATGATCTGGGCCGATGACACCGTGTCCCGCGATTACCCGACGATTCGCCAGGATGTAGCCAGCGCCGTGCAATCCATATTGAGCAATACCAAGGTGGAGGAACTCAAAGGCTCCAGGTTCATCGATCCGCGTTCGGTAACGCAATGGCAGGATCGTCATCCTGATCTTAACGGCATGGCATTGCAGGACATCGCCCCCAAGCTGCATGTTTCCCGCGTGATTTTCATCGAAGTACAATCGGTTGAAACGCGGGCTCCCATGTCGCCGGACCTGTTCAAAGGCACCATCCTGGCAACCATGAAAGTGGCCCGGGTAGACAACGTGGGCTCGACCACGCAGCCAGCTGTCGCGCGCATTGATTTCGAAGAGCAAAACATCCGCACGATTTATCCAAAACTGTCTCCCGAAGGGGTGCTCGATGCCAACCCCGAGCAGTTTTACCACGGGACTGTCAAGCAGTTTGCCGAGCAGGTTAGCCTGCGGTTTTTCCCGCATCCCAAAGAGGCCGTTCAATGAGCCAACTTCGCTTGCAACCCGCCGCCATTGGCACCGTCCGGCACCCATCGCTGGTGTGGATGGCGCTGGTATGGGTGGTGCTGGGCTCAATAGGGCTTTTGTCCATGCTCAGCGGCTGCAATATCGTCGGTGGGCTGGTGGGAACGCTCGCCCCGCCCGAGAAGACCAAGCCGCAATATACCCCCCCCCAACAACCCTTGCTTGTCTATGTGAAAAGCCCCTATTCCAGCGCCGCCGCCGATGAATTGGCCAGTGTGATTACCGAACAATTAAAAGAGCATAAAGTAGCTCCGGTGATTGAAACTGGCGGCATCACCGAGCTGCGTTCGAGCAAGGGAACCCAATTTTCGAAACTGTCGGCGATCGAAGTCGGTCGAGCCCTGGGCGCAAGGCAGGTGCTCTATGTATTTATCCAAACGGTGGACATCGACACCATCCGGGGCAGCGACGGTTATAGAGGGAAGCTCGAAACCCACTTTAAAATGATCGATGTAGAAACGGGTCATGTTCTTTGGCCCACTTCTGAAGATTATAAAACCATCAGTAAAGAACTGGAATATACTCAGCATAACGATGTAGCCAACGCCAATCAGTTACGCACGATGCTCTTGCAAAATGTAGGTTTTCGCATTGCCCGCAGGTTTTATGAATTCCGCCGCGATTGGGATACCGACCCTGTGGATGATGATTAAATTACCGATCTAATAATGGGGCAATGGGTGAGCAGCCTATGTACGCTTCGGGTGTGGATACAGGACTGGGTCCGCCCCGCCCAAATCCAGCGGGTATACAAATCCAAAATAATAAGCCAGACATACCGTCACGATATGCACCGGCACATTCCACCCGTACAAGGGGATCAATCCCCACAGGCTACCAGCCCCCAGTGGCAGCACCCCGATGGTGACAAATAACAACGCCACCATCATCATCCCCCGGCAATACCCAATCGCCACCTTAAAGACCGGCGACGCCAGCAACCCCGCACAACCCAATAGGATGTATATCCCATTGTGCATCCCATTGACCGGGAGCCAATCGATCAGCAGCGTTGCATGCCCTGCGAACATGCCGGGGTCGTAAAAACGGGTGACGCTTGTGGGCATCCCACATAACGCCGGTACCATCCCGCAAATTCCGACAACCAGGTAAAATACCCCCATCAGCAGAGCGCATAATCTCGTCGGCATCATAAACTGCAAGCAAGCCGCATTCCGAACGCGGGCACAGACGTTGCATCCCCGGGATTTTGAAGCTGCTATCGAATCTCGAAATGGATCACTACTCCACCAGCGCCCGCAGCGTCGTATTTCCCGAAGCCTCGCCTGCCGACCTACAGCCCATCTTGCGCATCTTTTGCAGCGTGGTGGTGCTGGCCATCGCAGCGGGTTTGCTGGGCATAGTTTCGCTCCCGATGGCGCTGCTCCGCGCGCACCAGGGATCCCTCACTGGATTTGCGGACATTCCGTTGTTCGTCGAAAGCTCCATCAGCCCTTCGCATGATTTTTATTTGCAAATGCTCAGCGGTTTCCTCGGCACAGGTTTGTCCGCTCTGCTTTTTATAAGCAGCGTTGCCGCACTGCGCTTCAAGCGGATTGCTCGGCCATTTCTTCTCCTGTGGGCGATCGCCACGCTTCTGTACGATATTCCCGGATCGCTGGTCTTCGCCCGATGGATTTTTGGGTCCCAGGCCCCGCTCGCACAAGTTCGCGGTGACATTGATACGCTGGTTGTTCTTGCCGGGTGGGCAATCAGTTTACCGCTGGCGGTCGCAATGCTTTACCTCCTGACCCGCCGGGCAGTGAAACGGGCATTGGTCGAATGACATTGCCGCGATCCGATCCCCCCGGGGAAAAATCGCTGGAATTTCTCCCATCGTCAGCCGCCTCGACTTTTGCTAGGGTGCTCGCTGACAGCGCCCCGTTGGGTCGGCTGTCGGCCCCAATTGTCGTTCGGCTTCAGATCGCCTCATGGCCTATGTGTTCCATCCTCTGACAAACACCATTGCCAAGGCCGGTGTATTTGTCGCCGTGTTGTTAATCGGTGGCGTGGTATGGGTCGCCGCCGAAATTGAGCGCTCACCGTGGGTCAGCGACGCCGGTGTTCATCGCAATCAGCCCATCCCGTTCAGCCATGAACATCATGTGCGCGGGCTGGGCATCGATTGCCGCTATTGCCACAATTCCGTCACCGAATCCGCCAGCGCGGGTATGCCCTCAACCCAGGTCTGCATGACCTGCCACTCAAAGATCTGGACCAACGCCGCTGTGCTGGAACCGCTGCGCCAGAGCTGGGAGACCGGCACCCCCATCGCATGGCAGCGCGTGCATAACCTGCCGGACTATGTCTACTTCAATCACGCCGCCCATATTACTAAGGGCGTCGGTTGCACCACCTGCCATGGCCAGGTGGACCGGATGCCCCTGATGCTGCAGGCGGCCGCCCTCAACATGGAATGGTGCCTGACCTGCCATCGTGAACCGGCCCGCTTCTTGCGTGAGCGCGAGGATATTTTTCAACCCGATTATCAACTGCCTCCCAACCAGATGGAGCTGGGGAGCCAACTCGCCAAACGCTATGACCTTTTGCCGCCGCAGTTGATGCAAAACTGTTCTCTCTGTCATAGGTGATCGCATGCCGCAGGACAGGCTCGTGAATAATACGCTCCCTCTCTCGGAGATTCGCCACCGCCTGGCCGCGGCGGATGGGCCCACCTATTGGCGCAGCCTCCAAGAACTCTCCTGCACCGATGAATTTCGGCAATCCATTGCCGACGAATTCCCAGCACTCGGCGAGCGCTTTAATGATTCCACCAGTCGTCGCGAGGTGCTGAAAATAATGGCCGCCTCCCTGGCGCTCCTGGGGATCACCGGGTGCTTCTACAAGCACCCGCAGGAAAAAATAGTTCCCTACGTCAAAACCCCCGACCAGACGATCCCCGGACTGCCGCTTTACTTTGCCACAGCCATGCCTATGAACGGCTATGGCATCGGTGTATTGGCGCTCAGCCGCGAAGGCCGTCCACTTAAGATTGAGGGCAACCCCGACCACCCCGCCAGCCTCGGTGCCGCCAACGCCTTCATGCAGGCTTCCATTCTCGATCTTTATGATCCCGACCGCAGCCGCACCGTTCAAAGATCGGGGCGAACCGCCACCTGGAGCAACCTCCTGGGCATCCTCAATCCACGCCTGCAAACTAAACTAACAAACGGCAGCGGGCTGAGACTCCTTACCGGCACCATCACTTCCCCCACGCTGCTCTCCCAGATTCAGCAATTCCTGCAGCGATATCCCGGCTCGCAATGCCATCAGTACGATCCTCTTCATACCCCCGATGGCGAATTACCAAAAAATATCTTTACTACCCCGCTTGATACACTGCATGATTTCACTAAAGCGGATGTTATTCTCACGATCGGTTCGGATTTTCTGACAACTCACCCCGCCAGCCTCCGTTATGCCCGTCAATTCATTGATGGCCGCCGGGTACGGCAGGATCATCTGAAAATGAACCGGCTCTACGTCATCGAAAGCGCCATGACCCTCACCGGATCGATGGCCGACCACCGCCTGGCTATCGCCCCATCAGATTTTCAATTACATACCGCCCGACTGGGGCACATGCTTGGCATCGGCGGGGATGTTGTACCGGAGTCCCGATCTGTGCCCTCGCTGAGCGTGCAAAAGCAACACTGGCTCGATACCGTCGCCGCCGATCTTACCTCCGCTGCCACTAGCCTGATCATCGCCGGTGCCGATCAGCCGCCATCCGTGCACGCGATGGTTCACCGCATCAATCAGCGCCTCAACAATATCGGCCGCAGTGTTTACCACATAGACTCGGTGGCCCCATCCGCCCAGCATTCTCTTAAAGACCTGGTGACTGACATGCAGGATGGAAACGTAGACACGTTGCTTATCCTGGGTGGTAACCCAGCTTATGATGCGCCGATCGACATACCTTTTGCCTCCATGCTGCAAAATCTCTCGACTCAAAGAAGGGGGCGCGACTACCAAAATCTCACGATCCACCTGGGTACCCATGCCAACGAAACCGCTTGGAATTGCCAGTGGCACATACCACAATCGCACTATCTGGAAAGCTGGGGCGATATCCGCGCCCACGATGGTACCGCCTCCATCATTCAGCCCTTGATCGCCCCGCTTTTTGCCAGCAAATCAGAATGGGAATTGATGGAAACGCTGCTCGATCACCCCGACCGCGACGGGATTGAAAGCATCAGGAATCACTGGGCGAAATCCGTTACCTCCGATTTCGAAACCTGGTGGCTGCAAACCCTGCAGCGCGGAACGATCGATGGCACGTCCGCACCCCTTCGAAAAGATTTGACCCTACGACCCGATTTACCCGGATTCTCTTTCAGCGATGAAACGCCGCATCCAGAAAACGCTGAAATTATTTTCGCCCCCGACCCCACCGCATGGACCGGAGAATACGCTAACAATGCATGGCTGCAGGAATTGCCCAAACCCTTTACCAAGCTTACTTGGGATAACGCGATTGCCATCAACGTTCGCATGGCCGAAAACCTTGGCGGCTCAGCCCGGCCGCTGGTCGATGGGCACATCGTGCGCGTTGATTATCAGGGGCGGTCACTCGAAGCGCCGGTCGTCATCCTTCCGGGGCAGGCGGATGGCGTGATTGCCATGACCCTGGGCTATGGACGCACGCACGGCGGGACCGTGCTTACCGATGACGGTGCCCCGCGCGGGTACAACGCCTACCAGCTGCGCACCAGCGCCCGCCCGTGGGTGGATGTCGGTGCCAGGGTCACGTTCACAGGCCGCATCGTGCCCCTGGCTATCACGCGAAATCACCATGCTATGGATACCGCCCCCGGTATGAACAGCATCGAGCAATCGCTTAAGCCGCAAAACATAGCCCAGCCCGGAATCTCCGAGGAAAACCTCGAACTTCATAACCGAAAAATCGTTCGAACTGCCACGCTCGAACAATTCCAGCAGAATCAAAACGTCATCCAAAACCTGGATATAGCATCGCGAAAACCGCTGCTCTCGCTCTACCAACCCTGGAACTATGATCACGGGTTGCAATGGGGTATGAGCATCGATCAAACCGCCTGCATCGGCTGCAATGCCTGCATCGTCGCCTGCCAGGCTGAGAATAATATCCCGGTTGTCGGTAAAGAGCAGGTCATGCGGCAGCGGGAAATGCACTGGATTCGGATCGACAACTACTTTTCGGGTCCCGTCGATTCGCCATCAGTCTACCACCAGCCCGTCCCCTGCATGCACTGTGAGAATGCACCTTGTGAATATGTGTGCCCTGTGGGCGCAACCACGCACAGCGATGAGGGACTCAATGAAATGACCTATAACCGCTGCATAGGCACCCGGTATTGCTCTAACAATTGCCCTTACAAAGTGCGCCGGTTTAATTTTTTCCTCTACTCAGACTATGATTCCAACACCCGCCGCCTGCAGCATAACCCCGATGTCTCCGTGCGCAGCCGTGGCGTGATGGAAAAATGCACCTACTGCGTGCAGCGCATCGACAACACCCGCATCGAAATGGAAAAGCAAGTGCTGGACCTGCGCGAGCAGGCCCGGCTTGCCCTTGAACCGGCTGATCAAAAACGCCTGCTGCTGGCCGCCGACGAACGGGGCCGCCAGATCATTGCCGGCCTCCAGACTGCCTGCCAGCAATCGTGCCCCACGCAGGCCATTGTGTTTGGTGACCTGCGCGACCCGCAAAGCCAGGTTGCCCGGCTCAAACGCGAACCCGCAGATTACGGGCTGCTCACCGACCTCACCACCAAACCTCGTACAACTTATTTAGCTCGCTTCACCAACCCCCACCCCGATCTTGCGCCCGGAACCCTTGCATGATCGATGCCGATCTTAAACCTCCGCCGGTGCTGCACCCCGGGCAGTCGCTGGAATCGGTGACCAACCAGATCACCGGCTTAGTGATGCCCCGCCCCATCCAGCGCACTTGGATTATTGGGTTTGGTATTGGCTCGGTTCTTATTATGGTCCTGGGCTATTCTGTTTGCTGGCTCATTAGCCAGGGCGTGGGGGTGTGGGGCATTAATATGCCCGTTGCCTGGGGATTTGCGATTGTTAATTTCGTCTGGTGGATCGGGATCGGACACGCCGGTACTTTTATCAGCGCGATGCTGCTCTTGATGCGCCAGGATTGGCGGACAAGCATCAACCGTTTTGCCGAAGCCATGACCCTCTTTGCGGTCGCCTGTGCCGGGATGTTTCCGCTGCTTCATCTGGGCCGTCCCTGGGTTTTCTACTGGTTGATTCCCTACCCCAATACGATGAAGCTCTGGCCGCAGTTTCGTAGCCCCCTGGTGTGGGATGTCTTTGCGGTGGGAACCTACTTAACGGTATCTTTAATATTCTGGTATGTCGGCCTCATTCCGGATTTTGCAACAATGCGCGATCGCGCCAAGACTAAGCCCGCCTGGTTGATCTATGGCTGTCTATCCCTTGGCTGGCGCGGCGCATCAAGACACTGGAAACGCTATCAAACGGCCTATCTGTTATTAGCGGGCCTGGCCGCGCCGCTGGTCATCTCGGTCCACAGCGTCGTCGGGATGGACTTTGCGGCCGCATTGGTTCCGGGGTGGCATTCAACCATATTCCCACCCTATTTTGTAGCCGGCGCGATCCTCTCCGGATTCGCCATGGTACTTACTCTCGCGATTCCACTTCGCGCTATCTACAAGCTGCAAAATCTCGTTACCCTCCGCCATATCGACAATTGCGCAAAGCTCATGCTCATCACCGCCTTGATCGTTTCTTACGGATACGGAATGGAGCTTCTGGCCGGTTGGTACAGCGGGAACCCATTCGACAGTTTTGTCAGCCAAAACCGCATGTTCGGTCCCTATGCCTGGTCTTGGTGGACGATCATGACCTGCAATGTCATGGTTCCACAGTTCCTATGGTTCCGATCGATTCGCCGCAGCGTTCCGACGATGTTTTTTATCTGCATTCTTATTCAAATTGGAATGTGGACGGAGCGCTTCGTCATCGTCATCACCAGCCTCCATCGCGAATTTATGCCCTCCGGCTGGGGTGCTTACGAGCCTACCCGATTCGATTGGTCCACACTGCTGGGAACCATGGGGTTTTTCCTGGCCGGGTTTTTCCTGTTTATTCGTTTCATTCCCATGATTTCCATGTCTGAAGTACGGGAATTAGTGCATACATCCAATGGCGGCCGTCACGAACCCACTGATTTTGAGCCGAAATATGTCGACTGAAGCTACGCCAAAACCTCCTGACACACAGCACCTCTATGGCCTGGCGGCCCGGTTCGGTACGCCCCAGGCCGTGCTTGCCGCCGCACGCACCATCAACCAGCACGGATACCAGCGTGTTGAAGCCTACACGCCCTATGCCGTGAAGGGCCTCGCCGAAGCATTGCAATTTCACGCCACCGGAATCCCGCTCATTGTCCTCGCAGGCGGACTGCTTGGATGCCTCGGCGGATTTTTGATGCTTTGGTATGCCAACGTAATCAGCTACCCCCTCAACATCGGCGGCAAGCCGCTCAACAGTTGGCCGGCGTTTATCCCCATCACTTTTGAAATGACCGTGCTGGGAGCTTCTCTTTTTTCTCTATTTGGTTGCCTCGCGCTTAATGGTTTGCCCCAGCCGTATCATCCTATGTTCAAAGCCCCTCGATTCGAGCTCGCTACCCAAACCGATTTCTTCCTATGTATCGAAGCCAGCGATCCCAGGTTTAACCTCGCTGCGCTCCATGCTCTTCTTGAATCCACCGGCCCCATTGAGATTGTCGAGGTGCCGTGGTGAAGCAAGCCAACCTGCAACCTCAGCCCCCTATCGCCTCGGCCCGAAATGCGGATCAGGCCGGCTTTCTATTACTGATTACAATTCTGATCTTGATCACTGTCGGTGTCCTGCTGGGAATCACCCTCCCCAGCATCAAACCCGATCACAACATGGAGCGCCAACCTTACTATCGCACTTACGAACCTACCTCCGCCTTTGTCGATGGTATGTCTGAACGCCCACTGGTTGCCGGCACAGTCCCGCGCCCTAAAGCCCAGTCGCCTGGCCTACCTTATGTAGCGGTACGCTCCCCCGGGCCAGCGCTCTACCCCGAGTTGGCATCATCGCAGGATATTCCCTTCGAAATAACGCCACAAATTCTGCACGAGGGGCAGGAACAGTACACGATTTATTGCGCCATGTGCCACGGCGCTACCGGTGATGGGCGCGGCATGATCCCACATCGGGGCTTCTATCCCCCGCCGTCCTATCATATTCCCCGCCTGAACGATGCTTCCGATGCCTACCTTTTCAATGTAATCACTAATGGATACGGAACTATGTTCAGCCATTCCGACCGCGTTAAGCCGGATGACCGGTGGAAAATAGTGGCCTATATTCGTGCCCTGCAGCTCGCGGTCAAAAATGCCGGGCCGCTGGACCGGGACATGCAAAAACCCGCGGGGGTATGGCCATGATGGCTCTAACAGTTGCTGGCATGCCCGTCTGCAGGCTTCGCCGATTCTGCCTGGCTACAGGTGTTCTCTGGCTGGCCACGCTGGTTTTCTGCTGGAGCTACTCTGCTCAGCAGTTTTATCGTTCCTACCTTTTCGCGTGGCTTTTCTGGCTCGGGATCAGCGTCGGTTGTCTGGGGATTGTCATGCTGCATCATCTGATCGGCGGCAATTGGGGCATTGCCATCCGCCGTATCGGTGAAAATGCCAGCGCTGCACTCTTTATATTAATCCCACTCTTTATACCGATTGCTGTCGGGATACCGTCGCTCTTTACCTGGTCGCAGGCAGTTCAATTGCGTGATGATGCCCTGCTGCGCCACTTGTCCTCCCTTTTCAATTACCCGTGTTTTATAGCCCGCGCTAGCGCCTATATGTTGATCTGGAACTGGCTGGCCCTAACGCTCCGGCGTGATTCTCTGCGGTTTGACCAGGGTCGTGACCCCGTCTTCCTTCGCCGCGCCTATGATCGCAGCGCTTTTGGTATGGTTTTGCTTTTTGTCACCGTCACGTTCGCAAGCATCGATTGGATGATCTCACGTGAAAGCCATTGGTTTTCTACTATATTTGGCCTCACCACCGTCATCGGACAGGCTATTTCGGGGCTATGTTTTATGATTTTCATCCTGACATTACTCCGAAAGCAACGGCCTTTTTTCACTTACCTCCAGCCTGATCACTTCAATGATCTCGGCAATATCCTGCTGACGCTTGTTATACTTTGGACCTACCTGGGTTTTGCGCAATTATTAGTCATCTGGATGGGAAATAAACAGGATGAAATTCCGTGGTATATCGCGCGGCTCAGCAATGGCTGGCTGGGCATTGGCGTGACTCTGCTTGTGCTCCATTTTGTTGTTCCGTTCACGATATTACTGATACGCGATGCCAAGCGCGCTCCTGCTTTGATGCAGTGGCTCTGTATTCTTTTGCTGGTGATGCGCGCGGTCGATTTATTTTGGACTGTTGCCCCCAGTGGTGCCGGTATTCAGCCACTCGTGCGCAACACCATCAGTTGGATGGATATCCTGTTCCCGATCGGCATGGGTGCGCTTTGGTTTGGCTGGTTCCTCTGGCTTGCCGAACGAAACCCCATCATGATTGATTCGCCAGACCCTTTGCCTGCGGAGCCCCTTGTCGCTTGATCGTCAACAAACTCCATCGGCCGAAACCGTTGCCCGCGGCTACGAGCCCGGGGGCGTGCACAACGGCGCCTTAGTTGCTTTCCTTCTGGGGTTGGGGCTGATGCTCATCGCCGTTCTGGGACTCACCAGGTTGCTTCTGAACTACCGGCTTGCCAGCCGCCGCGTTGAAGATGTCAGCCCTACCCACGTACCGCTGATTGAAACCTCAACAGAGCCCGCGCTGCAGCCATCCCCGGCACATGACACGCTTCCCTACCAGGATCTTGCATCGCTTCGTCAAGCGGAGAATACTCTATTTCGCCAATTAGGCTGGTCTCTCGCCCCCGGGACCAATCGTCCCATCATTCCATCGGCCATTGTCCGCCAGTTGGCCGCACGCAGGCAGGTTCCCGGATCGACCGTCCCTGTGAACAAGGGGGCGCAATGATCCGACTCTCACTCTGTTTCGCGGGGTTGTTTATTACCTTCGTGGGTGCATCTGCGCGTGGTCAAGTAGCTTCCCCGCCCCTGTTGCGCGATGTGCATCTTGATCAAAATATCAACCAGTCGCTACCGCTCGATGCTACTTTCGCTGATGAAACCGGTGCCGTGGTTTGTCTGCGGGATCTGGTTTCCCAACGTCCCGCTCTTTTGATTTTTGCTTATTTCACCTGTCCTAATCTATGCACCATGCACCTTCGTCATGTGGTTTCCACTCTCAACGGCGTCACCGCCCGGGCTGGGCAGGATTTTGATGTGATCGTGATCAGCATTGATCCAGCGGAACAACCTGAAGCCGCCCGGCGAATGAAGAATGCTTGTGTCTCAGGGTATCATTATTCAAACTCTGGCAATGGCTGGCATTTCCTGACAGGGTCCGCCAGTAATATCCAAAGGGTAACAGAGCTAGCCGGCTTTCACGCAATTCCGGATGCCGTAAGCAGCTGCTGGGTTCATCCTCTGGGGACGATCATCATTTCCCCCGGCGGGGCGCTCTCACACTATTTTTACGGCATTGATATTTCGTCGGCTGATCTTGCCGCCGCGATTGCAGATTCCGCTGCCGGGCGCTCCAGTACGGTCAACCGTCCCGATCAACAATACTGCCTTACCTACACACCGAGCGCGAGCCGCTATGGGCGCCGGGCCGTACATTGCCTACAGATCCTCGCCGCGGCATGGGTGATTCTGGTGGCCTGTTACATCGGTCGGCAACTCATGCAGGAGCATCGCCGCGCGCGGCCCGCATCGCGGACGGGGGGGGGGCAGCAGTGAACGGCATCTCCTTCGTCCCGGAAAGCGCCTCCACCACCGCCAGCCGGGTCGATAACCTATTCCTTTTTGAATTGGCCATCGCTGCGATTTTTGTGATCGGTATATTCGGAACCATCATCTATTTTACCATCCGCTATGCCCGCCGCAGCGAAAATGAGATTCCGCCTGTTCAGCCCAAACATACCACTCTTGAGGTTACCTGGACGCTGGGCCCGTTTTGCCTGATGCTGATCATGTTTTTCTGGGGCGCGCGGCTCTATGTCGATGCAAAAAAGCCGCTCGATCATGGTCTGGAAATCAACATCGTTGGCAAGCAATGGATGTGGAAAATCCAGCACCCCGATGGAATCCGTGAGATTAATGAACTCCATGTTCCCGTGGGTGAGCCGGTTAAGCTCATTCTTACCTCCGAAGATGTCATCCATGATTTTGCCATGCCGGCTTTCCGCCTTAAGCAGGATGTGTTACCCGGTTGCTATGTAACCCAGTGGTTTACCGCTACTCGGCCGGGAAAGTACGATATTCTCTGTTCTCAATACTGTGGCACCGATCATTCAAAAATGGTGGGGCAAATCATAGCGCTGCAGCCTTCGGACTATGCGGCGTGGAGGGCGGGCATTGTACCCACGGATGCGCCTGCCGCTGCTGGGCAAAAGCTGTTTGTTACCTATGGCTGTTCTGGTTGCCACGGGCAACGGGCCCCGTCGCTGGCGGGTCTTTATAATAGCCAGCAACTTATGCAGGATGGGTCTGTCATCACCGCCGACGAGTCTTATCTCCGCAAATCCATTGTGGACCCATCCGCCCAGATTGTTGCAGGCTACCCACCCATGATGCCTGCCTATAAGGGCACCCTGTCGGAAGAGCAGTTGTTCCAGCTCATCAGCTATATCAAGAGCCTGGAAACGGTGCGCAACACAGCGGCCCCAGGGGCCCTCCCCGACCCTTTGCCAGCGCCCTCGACACAACCCGCACCGGGCGGGCAACCTAAGGAGATCCATAATTTCCCGCCCGCCGAGCGCCCATATCCCGTGAACCCCTCAAGCTTCAGGAACTAACCTTCATGGCCCAAGTCCCCTACATCGCCGCGCCCTCTGTACCAACCATCAACACATTTCTTAATCATGATTTCCGCATCTCGTCATGGCTGCTTACCAAAGACCACAAGCGAATCGCAATTCTGTTCATGCTTTCGATCACTCTGTTTTTTATAATCGGCGGCGCTGCTGCCGCGCTCATGCGCATCAACCTCGCAGCTCCCAATGGCTGGCTGGTACGCTCCGAAACCTATAACAAGCTTTTCACCGCGCATGGCGTGATCATGGTCTGGTTCTTCCTGATTCCCTCCATTCCCACCGTACTGGGAAACTTCCTGCTGCCCCTCATGATCGGCGCACGCGACCTGGCCTTCCCAAGACTTAACCTTGCCAGTTGGTATCTCTTCATTACCGGCGGAATTATCACCCTGGCAGCCCTGGTGCTTGGCGGGGTCGATACCGGTTGGACCTTCTACACCCCCTACTCCAGCAGTTTCTCTAATACCTATGTTATTCTCACGGTGTTCGGAATATTTATCAGCGGGTTCAGCTCTATTCTCACGGGGCTTAATTTTATAGTCACGGTTCATCAGCTTCGCTGCCCCGGCCTCACCTGGTTTCGCCTGCCGCTCTTCGTCTGGGGACTTTATGCCACCAGCATTATCCTGGTCCTGGCAACCCCGGTGCTTGCCATGACGCTGGCCCTAGTTGGCATTGAACGCATATGGCACATGGGGATTTTCGATGCCACCCACGGGGGGGACCCATTGCTGTTCCAGCATATGTTCTGGTTCTACTCGCATCCGGCGGTTTACATCATGATATTGCCTGCAATGGCGGTTGAGAGTGAGCTCATCACCTGCTTTTCCCGCAAAGCACCCTTCGGCTATGGCTTTATCGCATTTTCGAGCATAGCCATCGCGGTCCTGGGGTTCCTGGTGTGGGCGCATCATATGTTTGTGGCCGGAATTTCCGTCTATTCCGGCTTGGTATTTTCATTTTTAAGCATGATCGTGGCCGTCCCCTCCGCTATCAAGGTCTTTAACTGGACTGCAACCCTGTACAAAGGTTCCATTGCCCTTCAGACTCCCATGCTTTATGCGCTTGGGTTCATAGGTCTGTTTACCATTGGCGGGCTGACGGGTGTGATGCTGGCCACGCTGGGTATTGATATGCATGTGCATGATACCTATTTCATTATCGCGCATTTCCATTATATTATGGTAGGTGGCTCGGTGATGGCCTACCTGGGCGGAATCCATTTCTGGTGGCCTAAGATTACCGGCCGAATGTACTCTGACTGGTGGGGGCGCATTTCTGCAATTATTATATTCATGGGGTTTAACCTGACGTTTTTCCCGCAGTTTATTCTGGGATACCTGGGGATGCCACGGCGGTATCACACTTATCCACCTGATTTCCAGTTCTGGAACATACTTTCCTCTGCCGGGGCTTCTATCTTAGCCTTTGGCTATTTGCTCCCGCTGATTTACCTCCCTATTTCACTCCGGTATGGAGCCAGGGCCGGCAAAAATCCCTGGCGCGCAGCCGGTCTGGAATGGACTACGCAATCCCCCCCTATCGAGATCAACTTTGAGACGATTCCCATCGTTACCGGGCCCGCTTATGACTATCCCAGGGTGTTAACGGAGACCCAAAGTGGCCAGAGTTGAATATCTAAACCCACCCTACCAGGACCTCGATCAGCAATCCCATTCCGCGGAACTGGGAATGTGGGTTTTCCTGGCCACCGAAGTGCTCTTTTTCGGCGTACTTTTCACTTGCTATGCGATGCTCCGAATGCGCTGGCCCGCAGCGTTTCGGCATGGCAGTGAAGATTTGAACCTCTGGATGGGTGGCATCAACACGGCGGTCCTCCTCACCAGCAGCACCTTCATGGCCCTGGCGGTAAGGGCTGCCAGAGCTGGTGATAGCCGGTGGATCATTACACACCTGGCGATCACCGCCGCGCTTGGCATGGTATTCCTTGGGCTCAAGGCAACCGAGTATTCAATTGAGTACCGTGAGCACCTCATTCCGGGGCTTAATTTCGCGAATCTATCTCCCGAGGATCAAGGCAAGCCCGCTTCCCAGCAAAACGCACGGCCAGAGCAGGAACGCCTTTTCATGATCTTCTACTTCGTAATGACAGGATTCCACGCGGTGCATATGCTCGTGGGAATCGGCGTGATTGTCGTATTAATTATCCTCACTGGCCGGGGTGCATATGGTTCTGGCTATCACAGTCCGGTTGAAATAGCCGGGCTCTATTGGCATTTTGTGGATATTGTCTGGGTATTTTTGTACCCAGCACTTTATTTACTGCGGCAGTCCTGACCTGATAGGGATATCCCATGGCCAAGCAAAGCGAATCTGCTCGAATCTATTGGGTCATTTATTTTACTCTTTTATTTCTTCTGGGTGCCACAATTGCGCTGGCATTTGTGGATATGGGTCACCATTGGAACACTTTTATTGCCATAGGCATAGGCTGCATGAAGGCCGGGCTGATTCTGCTGGTGTTCATGCACCTGCACTGGCGGGACTGGCTGACCTGGTTTTTTGCGGCCGCTGGCTTTATCTGGCTCGCCATCCTGCTGACCCTGGCGGCTGCGGACTATTCCACGCGTAATCATCCATCCCATTCCAGCCCCAAGGGTGAACCCACGTTGCTCGCCCCTTCGGAATGATAGTCGACCATTACGAGCTACCATGCCAAAAAACATAGAGATCAAGGCTCGCCTGACCGATCGATCAGGAGTACGCTCCACATTGAAGTTTCTGGGAGCAACCGGCCCGATCATACTCAGGCAGCGGGATACGTTCTATTACTCCCCGCGCGGTCGATTGAAGCTACGCGAATGCGCCGGGCGAAGTGCAGAATTGATCCTGTATTTCCGGTCCGATGCTCGAAGGGCACGGTCATCTGAATATGTTTCGCTTCCCGTCGCCGATGTTAAACAGACCCGACGGCTGCTGAAGACTTCGCATGGCGAATTGGGATTGGTATTAAAAACCCGGCATCTCTATCTGATGAATGACGTGCGCATCCATTTGGATGATGTCCGCCATCTGGGTCATTTTCTGGAAATTGAGGTTCTGATGCACAATCGGACCACTGCGGCCGGGCTTAAAATCGCTAAGCAGTTGATGGCCGATCTGGACCTGCAGAAAGCCGATTTAGTCGCGGCCGCTTATTTCGACCTGTTGAATCAAAAGCGATAGCCCCCCAAGCTGAATCCCGCGATCACCGGCGGCGCGTGAAGCTGAGGTGATTAACGGCAACCCCGGCTGCGCCCAGGATTCCTGCGGCGCCGGCCAGTTCGGCAGGCACGATCTCCACCACGTTCAGCAGGGCGGGCATTGCACGTTTGGCGATCGCCGCCCGCAGCGGTGGGAAGAGCATGTCGCGGGCGTTGGCCAATCCACCACCGATTACGATCCGCTTTGGGTTGAAGATGTTGATGACGCTGACCATCCCGGCAGCGAGAATCTGCAGGGTTTCGTCCCACAACTCGGTGGCTAACTGATCGCCTTGCCGGGCGGCTTCCACGACGGTTTCGCCGGTGATTGATTTAGGGGAGGTGTTGAGGGGGGCGAGCATCGAATCCGTTCCACCGAGCAGCGCTTCGCGCGCCCGGTTGGCCAACCCGGTGCCCGAGGCATACGCTTCCCAGCAGCCCAGGTTCCCGCAGACGCACTTGCGGCCATTCCACATCACCGTCATGTGGCCGATCTCCATCGCGTTGCCGTTTTCGCCCTGGTAGGAACGATTGTCGAGTACAACCCCGCCACCGATCCCCGTGGAGATGGTCAGATAAACCATGTTGGCGACCCCGCGCCCGGCACCGAAGTGGTGCTCACCGACGGCAGCGGCGTTACCATCGTTTTCCAGGAACCCGGGGCAGCCCAGCATATCGCTGAGCAAATTGACAATGGGCAGGTTGATCCACGTCGGCAGGTTGACGGGCTGAACGATGCGCCCAGCGGCAATATCCAGCAGGCCGGCGCAGGCGATACCCACGCCTGACAGATCGCTGATTTTCAGCCCGCGCTGCTCGAGCAGATTTTCGGCGGCGTGTACCACGCGCTGGAGGGTGGGCAGGGGATCCTGTGCAGCGTGGGTGGCGATGCGATCAATCCCCAGTTGTTGGCCATCAGCACTAACCAGACCGATCCCGATTTTGGTGCCGCCGACATCGACCCCCAACACGAACGGCGCGGCCGGGGCTTCCATAAGGGTTGACTCCGCATGCATAAAACTCATTATGCACGATGAAATGCAGTTGGGCGAACGAGAGTGTCTGCTACCCGTTTGCGGCGGGTTAATACTGCATGAACAATATCGGACGTTACAAACGCCTGTTTGAGCCGCTCGCGGATTGACTTTAAAACTGTCGGCGTTGTCGGGCGGTGGCGATGTTCAAGGTTTTGCGATATTTAGCCACCGTGCGCCGCGCCAAGTCGATACCCTGCTCCTTGAGCTGGGCGACGATTTCGTCATCGTTGAAGGGGTGGGATTTGTTTTCGTTGGCGACGATGATCTTGAGTTTCTCCTGCACCGCCGCCCAGGACATTTCTTCCCCCTCATCGTTGATGGTGCCCTGGGAGAAAAAGCGGCGTAGCGGAAAGATTCCGCGCGGGGTCTGAATCCACTTTTCGCTCACCGCCCGCGACACCGTGGCGACATGAATCCCAAGCATATCCGCCACCTGAATCATGGGCAGTGGCCGCAGAAACTCGGCACCTTTCTCGAAAAATTCGCGCTGGGCATCCACCACCACGCGGATAACGCGCAGGATGGTGCTCTTGCGCTGCTCGATACTTTCCAGCAGCCATCGGGCGTTGCGCACGTTGTTGGATAAAAACTCGCGGGTCTTTTTATCGCAGATACGGTCCTTGAGCATTTTGCGATACATTGCGCTGATGTACAGATTCGGGGCCGGATCGTTGAGCATCTCGATTTCGTACTTATTGGTCTCTTCATCTAAATAGATGCGAGCATCAGGCGTAATCGGGGGCGCATCGTCATGACCGATCTGCTTCCCCGGATGCGGGTGCAAGCGCCCCAGGTATTTGACGGCGGTTTTGATCTGCTCGATGGGGCGATTGAGTTTTTTACTGATCTGCGGGTAACGGTTCATCTCCAGATCCTTGAGATGTTCAGTCACCAGATTCCGCTCAAGGTCAAAATCATGCCCGGAGCTTTCGTTATCGTCTTCTTCACGGGCTTCGAGCGCATCGAGCTGCAGCAGAAGGCATTCGCGTACATTGCGCGCTCCGATTCCGGCGGGATCGAGCGTCTGAATTAGCTGCAACGCAGTCTGGAGGTGCTCCAGCGTCACCGGGCGCTTGAGCGATTCCTTTTGAATGTCTTCCAGCGCAGTGGTGAGATACCCCTCGGGGTTGATGTAATTAACGATCACCTCACCGGCGACCTTCACCGGGTCAGGTGCCTCAATGAATGCCCACTGGTTGAGCAAAAAGTCGACGAGATTCTCGCTGCGAGCGACGGTGTTATTGAGGAAATCGGTCTTCTTGTCGCGCTCGCCATCGGAGTTGGATGCGCGATGACCACTGGCCGGGGGGGTGTACTCCTCATTTTCGAGGTATTCGCTGATCCGGTCGAGGCGATCAAAATCAGCCTTGGCATCGTCCTGCACGACCAGCGACGTTTCCCCTTCCTCGCGGCGATCTTCGCCTTCGGCGGGCTGCCCATCGGTTGGTTCCTCGGGTTCGATTTCACGAATCTCGAGGACGGGGTTATTTTCCATCTCCTGCTCGATCCGCTCTTCCAGGGCCGCCAGAGGGAGTTGCAAAATTTCCATGCTCTGGATCATGCGCGGCGTAAGCAGCGTGCGCATCTCCGGTCGCATTGATAAAGATTGACCTAACTCCATTTTCCTGAATCCCTTAACTCCACCGCCAGCCCAATCAAATATCCCGTGCCGCTCTTGGGCACCTCATTTGCAGACACCCTAGTCTAGCAGGCTAATGCACTGCGCGCAACGAAAAAAGCGGGAATTTGGCGAAGGGAACTGGCCGCCGTAAGCAGGTTTATGGATAGAATTCAACACCATGATCTGGCACCGGTTGCTGACCTGCATTCTCCTGACAATCCCTGCTTTAAGCGTCGCGTGCAGGCGGCCCGCGGTGTCCAATGTTGGCCCACCCTCGGAACTGGTGATATGCGCTACGGTTTATCCCTTGGCAGATGTGGCGCGGAACGTAGGCGGAAAGTGGATCAAGGTCACCTGGCTTTTAGAAGGTGGCCGACGCGTGCAGGGTTACAAACCCTCGCCTGCCGCCCTCGAGCGTTTGCGGCGATCTGATCTGATCATCACCAGTGGGTACGATGAGCGCTGGGCCGATGATGAGCTTTCGGCTGAATATCGGGCCGATCATGTGATCCGCCCGGAATATTCGCAGATCATTCAGAATCTGGCCCGAGAGCAACACCTCAACGACGTTTCCGGGCCTTACTGGCTTGACCCCGCAGTGGTGCAGGAACTTGTCGGTACCATTCGCGATCGCCTGAGCATTCTCGATCCGGATCATGCCAGCGAATACAAGAAAAATGCGGATGATTATCGGCAAAAACTACAGACGTTATTGGCGGAGCACGATGTTTCACTGACGGTTCCGCCGGTGGTGGCACCCTCGCGGCGGCTGGATCTTTCCAGCGGTTCGATCGAGCGTACAGAAAAAGGCCGATCCCCCGACTGGATGCCCAAAGCCTCTGGCCTGGGGCTGCCTGCGGAAACGCGCTGGACGTTTCCACTGCCGGCCACCACGCGTTCGAGTGCAACCTCCGAAGGCGGCGGGTTGTTTAGCTTTTTATCGATGCGTGAATGCTGGTTCCCCTTGGCGCAGCGCTGTAACTGCCAGGAGATTGCGCCGATCAACACTGACCCATGGCTTCTGAATGATGTGAACATCCGCCAGATGCGCGACCTGGCGAATCAGGCCCATACCCCCTGGCTGGCGGCCGACGCCAACTGGCCGGCCACGGTGCTTACCCATCTGCAGGAGCAAACCCGAATGAAACTACTATTGCTCGACACGCTGGGAACCAGCGCCGAACGGGGAAGCAGCAGCGCGCCGAGCTTTGGACTCTACAAAGGGCTGGAGGGTGTGCCACCCCGCACGACTTACCTTGAGATCCTGCGATACAATCTGCACCAGCTTGAGCGCGCCCGCAGGCAAGGCTGAGGAAGCTATGCCCACATTGGTCGACATTCAGAATCTCGACTTCGCCTATGGGCAGCAACTGGTGCTCAAGCACATAGACCTGGCCATCGAAGCCGGCAGCACGCTGGGAATCATCGGCCCCAATGGCGGGGGTAAAACCACGCTCATGCGCCTGCTGCTGGGCTTATACCGCCCACGCCGGGGGCACATCACCATCGCCGGCCTGACTCCCAGACAGGCCATCGCGCGCGGCGATTTGATCGGTTATCTGCCTCAACTTCCGCGGGCCGCAGCGGGTTTTCCAATGAACGTGCGTCAAGTCGTGCAAATGGGTTTGGTCGGAAAGACGGGAATGCTGCGATCGTTTTCTCCAATCGACCTGCGGTTCGTCGAGGAACTGCTCGAAAAAATCGGCCTGCGCTCTCAGGCCGATGTGCCGGTGGGCGAACTGTCGGGCGGTCAGCAGCAACGGGTGTTCATCGCGCGCGCCCTGGCTCCGCGCCCAAAACTGCTGTTGCTGGACGAACCGACAACCGGCGTTGATCGTGCCGCGCAACAGCTCTTTATCGACTCGCTGCAAGATCTGCAGCGCACGCTGGGTCTGACGGTGGTGCTTTCCAGCCATGACCTGCGGGCTGTCTCGGCGATTGCCGACCGCATTGCCTGCTTGAACCTCACGCTGCACTACCATGATCGCCCGCAAGACATGCCGCCGGAGTTGGTCTATCGCATGTTCGCCTGCGACCTCGCCGCCTCGGGCCTGGCTGCCCGGCCCGCGATTCAGGGAGCGCCTTCATGAGCGAGGCGCGCGACGTAGGACCGGCTCCATTCATAAACGAGGATACGGAGCTCCCGCGTTCGATGCTGCCGCCTGAAATCTGGTTGAAACACATTGAGTTCCCCGACGGTGACGAACGATGGTTTCCATCGGAGCTTCCGGACTGGAGCGGCTATGCGTTGATCGGTGTCCTGGGGTTTATCGCTTCCGAACTTTGCTTCTATTTCCCTGAGCCCACAGGCGTAACGACTGCCTATTACGCAATCTGGTTATTCGGTACCTTTATGGCATTCAGGCGATGGAACAACGCCAAGCCATTGCCGCGCACACCCTTCTGCATCCATTGCGGCTATTCGCTCGAGAAGCTGCCTGATGACCACAGATGCCCCGAGTGCGGAATGCCTTACAATCTCGCCGTGATCAATTTTTACCGTCGCAATCCGTCTCGCTTTCGGCGGATGTGGAAGTTGCGCCATGCCCCGGTGAACCCCGCTCGCCGCACGTTGCGGGATGTTACCTGGTAACATTTTTTGTCCAGAGACGTAGCGGGCAGCGGAGAAAAGCCGAAAATCATTGGCTCCTAAACCATCGCCCTCTCGAGATAATGGAGAATCCGAGCAAGACGACTCGGAATTCGTTTCGTTGAGTCGACAACATGATGACCGACCCAGCCCGGCTCCCGACGATTCATCCGCGGCAAATTCCTGCCGATCCGGCCATCGTGCGTCATCTCAACGAGGTTCCGCCGGTAACACAGCCGGCTTCCATTCATGACATCGAATTTCCCGACGGCATCGAGCGTTGGTGGAAACCAACGTGGGTGCAGCGGCTCCGGTATGTGCGTTGGCTATGGCTGACGGTGCCCATTCTGCTGATCTTGCTGACCGTGCAAAGCTATCACTTTGCGCCCGGCGCGGTGTTGTTTGTGCTGCAGTTGCAACCCGGCCTGGTGGTGATGATCATTGTCCTGCCCGTGATGCTGGCGATCTGGGGGAGCTTCAACGCCATTCACCGTAAAGGGGCCTTTTGCATTCACTGCGGGTATGACCTGACCGCTTTACCTGACAGACATTGCTGCCCGGAATGCGGCATGAAATATACCCTGGCGGCTATCGATGATTACCGAAGGGACCCCGCCTGGTTTATCAAGCGCTGGCGGCAAAGGCACCAGCATCCGCCGGGCGATGTGCCGTTTCATACCGGCCCCCCCACACGGCGGCAGCACTCGCGCGATGGCACATGATCACGCGTATTTAGAAGCGTGCTTCAGACGCTCGGCTCAAGTGCTCGGTTCGGGCTCGATGATGACCGCAGTGCCATAGCAGAGCACCTCGGTCGCGCTGCCGGACCGGGCACCAATCTCCGCGGCATCGTAGCGCATTCCCACAATCGCGTTGGCACCCAGGGCGCGGGCGTGATCGAGCAGCAATTCGTACGACTGCTGGCGAGCCTGTTCGCACATCTGCGTGTACGATCCGATGTTGCCCCCGATGATGGTTTTAAGCCCGCCAAAAAACCCCTGGGCAATGGTAGGTGCGCGCACGATGATCCCGCGCACCACGCCCAGGTATTGGCGGATACGCCAGCCTTCGATGGTGAATGTGGTGGTGACAGCAATGGGTCCGGGGCCTTGATGTTGATATTGCAGCGGGGGAACAGCAGACATTGAAATGCTCCTCTGTTGAAAGTGATTGCACTCTAGTAACGCAACGCAAACGTGACAGGCAAATGGATTGACGATTCATCCTACCTCGGACGCCACCAGGCTTCGTTGCTTTTGCGCGGCCAGCGCGTAGAACGGCCGCCCTTCGCGTTGATATTTCCGCTCAAAATTCGTGCCCACGAATTCCCCTTCATTCGCTGAACCCGGGCGGTTGTAATCCACCAGCGTAAAACTCGAATCCCTGAAAACCTGCTCGATGTGTTCAAAATATCCGTGATGATCAGTCACCACCTGCACCCGTCCATCGGCAACCAACAACCCGTCGACCATTTGCAGGAATGCGGGCTGGATTAACCGCCTCTTGTGGTGTCGCTTCTTAGGCCAGGGATCGGGGAAATAAATATGCAGCACCGACAAGCTCAGTGGCGGCACATATTCACGCAGGAAAAAGACCGCCTCGGCGCAAATAGTGCGCGCATTTTCGCACTTGGCCCGCCTTAACCGGTCGCTGGCGGATCGCCAATATCGCCGCGCCCATTCGATACCGAAGAAATTGACTTCCGGCCGGGCGCGGGCCTGGTCGGTTAAGAATGTGCCCTTGCCCATCCCGATTTCCATCTCGACGGGATGGTCGTTGCCGTAGAGCGCATTCCAATCCATTGGTTTGGGCAGTGCGGTCACTTCCAGCCCCACCGGTTCGACAATTAATACCCGTCTGGTCTGCATGGAAATATTCTCAGCTCGACGGCAACTCGAAAACCTTTGCATTTTCATTGTCCAGCAGACATTTGCCCAGCTGCACCGTCTGGGCGAAGCGCGGATACTGTTGGAGGATCCAGAACCCCGGCCAGAGAAACACAATCGCCCCCGCGCCGCCGGTTTGAAGTCGCTGCAGTTCTGCCACCGCAGCCTCATCGTCACCCGGCGGCCCCCAGTAGTCACCATTGCGCTCCATGAAGGGAATCGCCTGCCCGCCGACCGTTAACAATGTGCGATAGCGATCCAGGTCGACGATGACAAAACGCTTGTGTGGAGGAAGCACGCGCATCAGATCATGAGCCGTCTGGTACAGGCGCTCGCGCTCGGCGACATGAGCAAGGTAGAGCTGCGGGTGCACCACCGCCAGGTGCGCGGGGGTGCGATCGAGGTTCGCCGCCAATCGACTGTTGGCAGCGATCGCAATTTCGCTGGCGTACAGCAACACGTTTTGCGCGTAGAACCAATCGACTTGGGGATTTGCCCAGACCTGACTTCGGATGCAATCGATGGCGCGGTAGCCGTGGGCAGCGAAAATCTCCGCCCAGTATTCGGGGAATTGTTCGTTCACATGATGCGTGCCCCCCTGCCCGGGAATCGCTGCCGAAAAAAGAACGCTATCCGCCAGCCCAACCAGCGATTTTACAAAAGCCCCCGCGCAGCTGGCGGGCAGATGCTCCCCCACCTCGAGGCTCATCGCCAGATCAAATCGCCGTGGCATTTTCAGTGGTAACGTCAGATCCGCCGACTGAAATACATCGGGTGGAATTTGTAGGACACTGCTTTCCACCCAGTCGCCATCCACGCCAAGGATCTGCTGCACCCCCATCTCCTTCCACACCGCCAGCCAGGAACCCGCTCCACATCCCACATCGATCACGCTGCGCGGCTCAAGCAGTTCCTGCACCAGCGGCACGATCACCCGCGCCGAGGAGCGCGCCCCAACCGCATGCGCGCTGTAGAAAGAATCACTGTAAATCGGCATGGTGAAGACCAGCTTTCAATCCTTATTCGATCTTTGTTCAATCCTTGCGGGCCGCCGGCCGAGTGACCGGGGCCTGGAGCGCCTTATCCCCAGCGATGTCGGTGGGTTCACCGACGTCCTTGAGCGTCACATCGCGAAACAAAATTGTGCCGGGTTTGAGATAAGCAAACAAATCGATCCGCAGCTCAACCACCGGGAAATAGGGATGACCCGGATTCACATCACAGACTACTTCGCGCCATCCATCGCCGGTGGCGCCGGTGGGCGATACCTGCCGACGGTCGATCTCACGCATCACGGTTTCCCCCCTGATGTTTTTCTCAGGGGTGTATCCTTTTACAAACACATGCTGCGAGGGACCGTTGCTCTTATATTTAAAAGACAGCCGATAACGGGTTTTAGGGGTAATCGCAATCGCATCCGACAAGCACGCCATCCCATTGCTCTCGGCACATTGCCGCGACAGGTTCATTGCCAGCGCGCCATCGTAAATCGAAACCTTGTCGACTGCCGGTGGCGAACCGCCTATGGCCACCGGATATTTTTCGGATTGATAAATTCCTTCCCAATGCCCGGCCTGCGAAAAATCGGGGTTGGTCACCAGATTGAGATTCTTGTTCCAAAGCTCCACCGACCTGGCATCCAGATGCACCTCCGCTTCATTGGGGTGCTCAAAGGGCTTAACGCCCG
>JBBSFP010000001.1:0-30412 GCA_038238625.1 Tepidisphaerales bacterium | reverse complement strand
TTCATCGAGTGGATCATCCTCGACGCCTATCACGATAGTGAGCTACTTAACAAAGCGCGCCAGATCATCGACATGCCCATCGGTGTCATCACCCGCAATTCCCTGGCCCAGCCAACTGATTTGTGTCTGGCCGTAGAATGCTCTTAGATAGTGCTCGATCTGGGACTTACTTAGGCCAGGATTGCGATTGCTATTGAGCAGGCACTGTTCACTGGTGAGGACCACGCCCGCCCCGTTAAAATCCACTGAACCCCCCTCCATAACTATACTGGGCTTGAAAACAGGCAACCCCAGTTCCATCGCCATCCGCATCGGAACTGCATTGTCATCGTCAAACGGCAAATACTTTCCGCCCCAGGAATTGAAATCCCAATCCACGATCGCCAGGGTCTCAAGGCCATCAGGCGCTTGCTGCACGATAAATCCGGGGCCGTGGTCGCGGCACCAGCATTCATTCGTGGGGATGTGATGAAAAAAGATATTGTCAAGCGGGCAGCCATGCGAAATCAGGTGGTGCCGCGCATGATGTTCGTCCTCGGCGTCGTTGACGTTCACTTCGACCCGCTCGTGGAGGGCGACCTCGCGATAGATCCGCGCTAGGTTCTCCGGAACAGTTTGATATTTCCCGGGAAACGAGCGCGCCTCCGGCCTTGGCCAGGAAAACCATGTCGCCTGATGCGCGGACCATTCCGGTGGAAATTTATAGCCCAGTGCGGCGGGCGTGCCGGTTAATAGTTTGACAGCGGAAGTCATGGAGCAAAATCAAGGTTAGGGCTTATCGATAAACCTTCGATTGAGTTCATCATACGCATCAATGCGTCGGTCGCGCAGAAAGGGCCAATGCGTGCGGGCGTAATCCAGCTCATTAAGATCGCAGTCGATGATGATCAGTTCCTCTTGGTTGGCCGAGGCCCTGTGCAATAGACGACCATCAGGAGCTGCGACAAAACTTTGTCCCCAGAAGTTCAAGCCGTGCGGGCTCACGGGATCGCCGTCGGGGCCCAGAATATTCTCATGTCCGATGCGGTTGGCCACCGCCACGTAGCACCCGTTGGTGACGGCGTGGCTGCGCTGAATCAACTCCCACGCGTCATGCTGTGCCGCCTGCACCTCCGCTGGTTCCTCAGGATGCCACGCGATGGCGGTGGGATAGAAAAGAATTTGAGCGCCGCGGAGAGCGGTTAATCGGGCGGCTTCGGGAAACCACTGGTCCCAGCAAATCAGCACGCCGATTTTTGCATAGCGCGTTTTCCAAGCCATAAACCCAAGATCGCCGGGTGTGAAATAAAATTTTTCGTAGAATTGTGGGTCATCGGGGATGTGCATCTTGCGGTAGATCCCCAACAATGTTCCATCCGCATCAATGATCGCGGCCGTGTTGTGATGCAGACCCGCCGTGCGCTTTTCGAAAAGGGATGCGACGATCACAATCTGCTTTTCGCGCGCGAGCTTGCAGAATGCTTCCGTGCTTGGTCCGGGAATGGTTTGCGCGAAATCAAAAAAGCGGTAGTCCTCCGACTGGCAGAAGTATTGTGTCGCATATAGCTCTTGTGTGCAGACGATCTGTGCGCCGCGCGCGGCGGCCTGCGTAATGAGGTCAACCTGCCGGGCATGATTGCTGGCCGGATCGGCGTCGCAATGCATCTGGGTCAGACCGACTTTTACCACGCGGAGTGCCTGATTCGATTGCCGATGGCTCATCTCCTACCATATATCTCGTGCCATCGACTCGGACAAGTTGCTGAAGGAGGATGCCATGCCAATGTCGGTGCAATTGTTGGGGATAACCCAGATCAATGGGCAGTTGGCCCAGCCACTAACCAGCTTTTTGATCAACGATTCGATCGCCATTGATGCGGGAAGTTTTGGGATCGTGCTACCGGCTGAACAGATTGCCCAACTGCGGCATGTGGTGCTTACGCACGCGCATCTGGATCACATCGTTTCGTTGCCGATCGGGCTGATCGAAAGCCATGGGTTGATGAATGAGCCATTGCTCGTGCATGGTTTGCAGGGAACCTTATCTGCACTGCGCCAGCATCTTTTGAGTGATCAGGTTTGGCTGGATCTGACGCGATTGCCGCTCAATGGTTCAGATCGGCCAATGATAACGCTTTCGGAATTCAAGCTGCGTCAAACATTCGACCTGGAAGGCGTGCGCTTCACCGCCATTCCGGTGCATCACACGGCCGAAAGTTGCGGACTAATTGTCGAAAGCAACGATGGAAATCTGATCTTCACGTCCGATACGGGGCTGACGGAAGAGTTGTGGGAAGTAGCTGGGCGATTGCCACGCGTCGATGCGGTCTTCATTGATTGCTCTTTCCCCGAGGCAATGGAATCAACCGCGCTG
The DNA here is from genome assembly GCA_038238625.1 of Tepidisphaerales bacterium. Lineage (GTDB taxonomy): Bacteria > Planctomycetota > Phycisphaerae > Tepidisphaerales > Tepidisphaeraceae > JBBSFP01. Next base: position 28,059 of record JBBSFP010000001.1, on the reverse strand, counting down.
AAGACGGGCCACTTGACACCCAGGCTGGTGTTGGCCGAGATCAACAAGCTCACCAGCGGCGGCCTACCCATGCCCATGGTGTACTGCGTACACATGAAACCATCGGTGCGCGAGAAGGTAGCGGATGAAATCGTTGCCTTGGGCGTGTCAAAAATGGAGCCAATGATGCTCAACCATGAGTATCACTTTGGTTGATTGAATTGAGAGACCAACGTATTGCCCCACGAAAGAATCATGCCATGAGATTGCCGACCAACAGCAGGTAGCGTTCGATATTTTCGGCCATGTTTCCAACGCCGGTTTTGGATTGATAATCTACTTCGACCAACCAATCGACGGCCCGCACGAGGCCGTCGAGGCCCAGATGCACAGCGGTTTTGACGAACGCTTCGGCGGCGGGGCGGGGCCAGATTTTTAGCTCCTGGCCTATGGTGAACGCATTGATGCCGCGCTTGGACAGCACCACAGCTTGCTCTGCCTTTTGTAGCCAGACCGCCAGCCATGCAACTGCGCGAAATTCCGTACTCGGATCGACCTGCACCATCAGACGCCATCGCTTCAGCGCTTCGGTGATGTGGCCGCGCGACAGCTCATCGGTCATGTGCCACATTTCCTGCTCACGCTGGAAAGAGACTTTCTGTTCGACAGCAGCGACATCGACTTTGGACCCATCTGTTTGCAACGCCAGCTTAGCCAGCTCCATGTCGAGCCGCCCCATGGGTCCGCCCACAAGATCAACCAATAGCTGTGCTGCATCGGGCAGCAGAGTGATCTTGTGGATGGTACGTGCGCGCTCCATAAGCCATTTGCTCAAATCGCGCGGCGGATCGCAGGGACGTATCTCGCCCACCTTGTCGATCAATTTGTAGACCCGCTGGTTTTTTGGCAACGATAACAAGCGCAGCACCAGGACGCTGCCGGGGGCGGGCTTACCCAGGTAACTTTCTACCGCTTCTCGATAGCGAGTCACAAACGCATCGGCGTTTGCCACCACAACGACCTTTTGGGGTCCGAACATCGCAAAGCAACGCAGATCATCGAGCACATCCACCAATTCCGCGCGTTCGCCGTCGACGTCCTGTCGCTGCGCTCCCGGCAGCAGGGCCAGAACGCGCCCGAGCTCTTCAAGCTGCAAGAGCGAATCGGAACCAACAAGGGCATATACGGGTTTGGGTGTGGTGGCCATGCGTGCGTCTCTTCGATCCGTATCTATTGCTGGAGACCTGTTTCGTCAAACCTGATTTTGAACCCCGGAGCGAACCTCTCGTGCCGATTGAGCGCTTTAGGAGGAATTAAGTGTATTTGGAGCGGCTCTTGGACCGATAAATAGTAGGTCTGCACGAAACGTGTTCCGAGACCAGCACGGCAGGGCCGGGTGCCCGGAGCGTGCGATTGACCGGGGCCGGGAGATCGTAATGTACAATCCATTTTCGGCATTCTGCGATGACTTTTACGTGAACATGCGACTGAGCACACAGCTCAACTTGCCGCATGCGCGGGAGACCGTCTTGCACTTTTTCGAGCGTGTGCAGCGTGATTACCCGGGGATGACGCGTTTCCGCAAACAAGAGACGGGTGACCTCTGCCTGGAAGAAAATCGCGATGCCGATACCTACCGCTGGCTTACGCTCGAGCAGCGCCGGCTCCTTAGCGGGCATGTAAATCCTCCAAGCATTGAAGAATCATTGCGGCTGCATCAACTGCTTCTGGAACTGGCACCATACGACCTGGGAATCAGCCCGCTGGAAATCGACTATCTGGACGTGCTGTTCGGGTTCGATCTATCTTATCGCGGCAATCATGACGAGGTGGTGGCTGAGAGTTTGTTGCCTCATTCGCCCTTGACCTGCCTGTTAGAAGAGGCGGACGTGAAAGCGGTGGACATCCAGCCGAGCATCACCGTTGCATTGAGCGAAGACTGCCGTCTCCAGGCACGCATTGATATCGTCACACGCACTAACAGCTACCAGGTGCGAACCGGCGATTACAGCAATGATGTCATCAGCGTTTACCTGATCTTAAGGCGTTACTGGGGGGATCGACCGAAAGAACCCATGCAAAAACTGCTGGCCGAGATGGCCGAGCGCGCTGAATCGCTGTGTTCAACCTATGTGGTTCCACGACTGCTTCGCCCCATCTCCAGTGCAATTTCGTCTCGGTCTTGATTAGTGCCCTTGCCTGCGAACCGGATACGATGAATCAGACAGACGGCGATCCGACAATTCAGCCTAAGCCCCGCTTGCCGGCCTTAGAACAGATAGCCGTGCTTACCCAGGCGCGCAATCGTGCCAAGAGTTTGCTGGAGCTTTTGCTTGCTCAAGAACGTGAACTCAGCGCCAACTCACCGTCAGAGATGCATTCACTGGCCCTGGCCGAAGGGAAGGGGGCATTCCGCAAGGCAGTGATGGCGGCGTCGAAAATGCTGGACGACCTAGAGCAGGCGCTGGGTGCGATGGACAGTAACGGCCATTCCGACGATCATAATCGTCCAATCGCATAGAGCCCGCCTGATTTTCCGCAGAACGGAATTGGGCATCTCATTGCGATTCAGTTCATGACCCTCCACGCCGAACCCATTGTCGCACGTGCCGGCCGCTATTACCGCGTCACCCGGTACATCGTCGTCGCCCTGTTCCTGGTGGGGGGATTCATGTTTTTGAAAGACGGATTTTTCCAATATCCCCGTGAAGAGCAGGATCGCAAAGAATCGATTGCGCGCGGCCAACCACCGTTAACCAAAGAGCACACCGAGGCCGACATCCGGCTTCAGAAAATGTTGGGCCTTGCGCTCCCGCCCCTCGGCCTGCTGTTTCTGGTTTGGACGCTCCACCACTCCCGGGGCGAATATCGCCTGCAGGATGGCATCCTAAGTGTGCCCGGGCATCCGGGCATTCCCGCTGACAGTATTACTGCCGTTGACCGCCGCTTGTGGGATAAAAAGGGCGTGGCCTATGTCCACTTTCAATTGCCGGGGCAAGCCCAAACCCGGTGCACGCTGGATGATTTTATTTATCAGCGTGAACCGACGGATGCAATCTTCGACAAAATTGAAGCCAGCCTGAGAGGATCTCAAGACGAGACAGACAGTTAAGCCCCTCCTGCAAAAGATGTTCAGCACTCGACAAAGATCGACCCAAACAAGAGGCCCCGACCATCGTCGGGGCCTTTGTTCAAATTGATGGCAGCTCGATCGATCACGGAGCAGGCCTAATAACTTCGATGATCGCCTGGGTTTTCATGACCATCAGGTTTTCATCGAACAGGTGGAAGCTATGCACCTGCAATTCGTGGCTGCGGCGTTCGATGTCGAGAACGCTCAGCGATCCACCCCGCTCAGCATTGGCTGGGAGGTTGGCGGAAAGCAGTTCGCGCTGAGCAGCGTATTGCGCTAACTCATGCTTGGTGGCATCGTAAATCGTCTGGGTAAGCTGCTCTTCCTGCGTCGAAATCATGTAACGAATGGTCCCGCCGGGAGCGATCATTTCGTGGTTCTTTTCACCACGGCAGGGAATCGTCTGTAACAAACCACGATCAGTCAGCGGTTCGTTGTTAACCACGATGACTTCCGTCAAAGTGTGCTTACCAGCGGTGAACATGACGACATGACCACCCTGCACCAACCAGACATCAGCGTCATATGCACGGCGGCTAATCTGATCAGTTCCAAGGATCTGAAAAAGTTCAGGATGAAGCGTGCGCTGGTACAAAAGGAGGTTCAACCCTCCGGAGCGGCGTTGTTTTGTGCGATTACTCATGATGGCGTCCATGCACTTTCTAGAGGGAATGTCTCCCTCAACTGACGATCAGACAACCATTTAGCTGTCGGAACGATGCGTCCACGGCGGGTCCAGAAGCTCGCGCCCAGGCGAAGGATTTGTGCGAGAGCCTGGTCATCCATGAGACAGGCACCCGCCCACCGTTTTAATGTGGGGCAGTCCGCCCATTGCGGACTTCTGCGGCCGAATATCATAGAGCATCGTGCTTTCATTGACGAGAAAATAATTCTCCCGCAGCAGGGTGCAAAACGGATAGGGGTAAAAGCATTAAATCGTAACAAGCGTGCACCCCTACAGTTATGCCAAATCCCCGCGTTACGAAGAGAAGCCCAAAATATATTCCACCCAGCACGCGGAACAAAAACGTTGAAACGACCAGAACACCGTGACCCGGGTAATGGTATAAAGCGAACCCAACAGCAGATAGGCATACAATGGGTAGCACGGCGCGCCCTTCGCCCATTTTTAGAAAGTCGACCAGAAAAATACTTAACAACGTATAGAGGATCAGCCGGAAGACGAATTCCTCATAAATGCCTGCGCCCACAGATGCTATGACGTGTTTTGCAAGGTCAGACTCAGGTAGGGCAAACGGTAACCTCCAAGCAGCCAGTGCAAGTAGTGGCAGGCTTAATATCGAGCATTCTATATACATTGCCAAAACGTCACGGAGGGAAAGCCGCCATGGATCGCGTCTGGCCAGATGCCACGCGAGAAGCACTGCCATCAAGGCCAGGGGGGGTAGGAAATGTGCGACGGTAGCCGCACTGATACCGAAATATTTGAACAGGCTCTGTAGCCAAATGGAGGCCACGATTCGGCCTTGTGGCATGGAGATCGTGCCGACTTCGTAGATTGCCATGAACGGTAGCAGAAAGAAAAGGCAGGCAAGGGGCAGCTGAGATCGTTGGAAGTACCCGCCCTCCGCGGATAACGGAGAACCCAAAATGCCGGATGGAGTCGAGCCACCGGCTGATCGAGGGACGACCGACCGGGGATTGGCTGTCCTGCTCATTTACGGGTTCCCGTTAATTTGGTACCGACGGCCTGTGCGACGGTGCTGAGGGCAGTTTTTGTCATCGCCGCCTGCGCGGCCGACGAGGTTGCCACGGTGGCTTCTGCGAGCTCGGCTTGAGTGGGTTCATTGCCATCGGGCTTAATTTCCATGGGGGCCTGGGCGCAGTGACGTGTGATGCGGATCGCTCGGTTGCCGCGCAGTTGCCCGATCTGTCCGAGGAATTTGCTTTTGCCCTCCACTTGGATAAGCACATCGGTATCGGAAAGTTTGTCGGTTGTGATTAAATCCCCCGGGTGCAGCGAGAGCAGCTCATTCACACTGATGGTGGTTCGCGCCAGAAACGCTCGCACCTCTACAGCGGCGTTTTGCACGTTCCCGGTGAGCTTGCGCAGGTGATCGTCCTGCCCGCCCTTGCGGCGATAGCTTGCCCAGTTCTGCGCCGACAAAACACCCATGATCGGCTCGATCACGTTGTAGGGGATACACAAGCTCATCGTCCCGGCCCGGTTGCCCATCTTCAGCTCGAACCCTACCACGACCACAGTTTCGTTCGGCGGCACGATCTGCACGAGTTGTGGGTTGCTTTCGAAATCCTGCACGCTGAAGTTGACAGGGGTAAGATTGCTCCAGGCTTCCGATAGATGCTGGGTCGCGCGGTCGGTAATGCGCTGCACCAGCCTCTGTTCGATCTGCGTCAGCGGGCGCTGCGGAATGAAAAGGTCGGCATTCGATCCCCCAAGCAAACGGTCAATGACCGGGTAAATAATCAGCGGACTGATTTCCAGGCAAAGTTGCCCGTCCAACTGCTCAGCTTTGAGAAGGTTAAAGCATGTCGGGTTGGGCAACGAATGAATAAATTCGCTGTAAGTGAGCTGCACGATGCTGGCCACCGACACCTCGACAATGGTTCGCAGATAACCGGAAAGGGCAGCTCCGAAATTTCGACCGAACCCCTCATGCAGCGCTTCGAGAGCGCGCATTTGATCTTTAGAGACGCGCTCCGGACGTTTGAAATCATAGGTGTGAACGTCGAGATGAGCTGAAAAGTTTCCGCCGCCCCCGCCGGATGAGCTTCCGCGCCCGCCGCCCCCACTGCCGATATCATTCCCCACGCTGCCACTGTCGACAGCGGCCAGCAGGGCATCGACTTCAGATTGATCTAACACATCACTCAAATGGGCGGCCTCCGTGCCATTGAGTCATTATCGGACGCCTGCCGCAAAATACTATAGCGGGCCGATGGCTTCGAGTGGGCCAGACCGATCTGTGGCCACGGTCGTTCCAACCGGAGCATCCAGATGAACGTCATTTTTTGCGGAACACCAATACCGCACCGCCCAGGTTGCCCAACTGCGGATGCCATTCCGCACGTTTGCCTTTCACGACAAACGGCCCCTGAAAGACAAATGTGTTCCCGGTCTGGTATTCGAAAATATTGTAAGCCCGCCCAACATTCGCCCCCTTTGCCAGGCCCTTTGCCACCGGCACAGCTTTCCAGCCTGCAAAGCCCATTGCCTGGCCGCCCGTGCGAATTTCCACCAGCCCATCAAATTGATCAGGCCAAGGATTACCCTCCTGATTGCGGTGGAAAATATATTCCGTGCCCGCCAAGGCCGACCGATGTTGTGCTTCGATCCGATCGTTCGACTGGCTGGGGCGCGTGCTTGCGAAGCTGAACATATGGCTGCGCTCAGCGTCGACGATCCATGTGCCGTTGACGCTATCACTCGCACATCCACCGACGGCACACAAGCATAGAATTAAGAGCGATCGTCGCATGCGGGTATGGTACCATTCTGCCCGCGCCCTAGGCCAACCAGCGGTGCGTTTGCCCCCCGGCTGGCACTATCCTCGTCGCCTGAACTCAAACCAGATCGACCACTTCCCCGGCTGTCCTTTGCCGCTCTGGTTACCCAAAAAAAACTCCCAATGCCATGCCGCCAACAGGCAGGCGGTGTTCACTGAATTGCTCCCGGATGGGATTTCGATCACGGCATCGATCACTTTTCCGCTGGCATCGTGGATTCCTTTGATCTTCACGCGCGGGTCGGCAAGACTCATCAAATCCAGCTCCTCCGCATCAGTAAGCCGTGGTCGAACGGATTTGACCTTGATGCCATCGCGTGCCAGCACCTTGCCATCGCGCCAGACCAGCTCATGCGAAAAAGCATCAGATTCGCTCTGGCTTTCCTTCCCCGGGTTCTGACCCGCCAGCCGCTGCGGCACCCCCGGCGCGGCTCCTTCGGTGCTCTGTGACGCACTGGCCATCAACACCGCGTTGGGCGTGGGCGTCTCGTTGGCCTGTGCATCGATCACTGGCGATGTTGTCGCGCCCAGGCCATCCACACGTCCCTCGGCCACGCCATCGACGGCCCGGGCCGCCGGGGTGATTTTCGGATCGATCTCAGCCACCGCCGTTTTGGTCGTCGCCTTCAAGGTTGTCGGTGGGCCGTAGCTCAACACCAAAAGATTCGGCGCCGTCGTCGGTTGTGTCGTGAAAGTAGCATTTGCAGTGTCATCCGACGGATCGGATGGATGGGTCGTCGCTAACGCCGGATCGAAAGGCTGCGTCGCGGAGATATGTCCCGCATAACGCTCATCCATCGGACCGGTGGTCGGCATCGTGGTCGCCAATGGCGAATCGCTGGGCTTGGCCGTGGGTGTAGCGGCGGGTTGGGTGGCGGCAGGGGATGCCAGCGCTTCAGCAACGGGCGCTGTCGCCGGCGCTTCGTCAACGCCGTCGGACGGCATGTCTATTGACTCAGGATCAAGTTGATTCTCCGACGGAGTCCTGGTGGCCGTATTATCCTGGGGGCCGTGCGCTATCACATCCGAAGATAGTTTACGTTTGGGCAGCGGCAACGGTGCTGGCGGTGGTTGAAAACCAAACGGACTTGGAAGGGGACTTGGACCGACAGTCTTTTGTGCCAAAATCGGCGGCGGGGGAGCCTTGCTGCCACCGGCCGCGCCCTCGCGACCCGGCGCGGCCACCGAAGCCGCGCCGGGGGTACCGCGGCCACGCCCGCCTGCTCCATCGCCGTTGAATCGGCCCGTTCCCGGTGAATTCAAAACCGGGTCACGCCCATAAGCTTCTTGCCCCTCGAATGCTTGCATCTCATCAGCCCTGGGCGCCTCCATCATTCGATCACCCTGCGTATTGCTTGATGCTTCGCCTTGCCCTCCCTCTTCGCCAAAACGAACTTCGTCCTCATCCTCGGGAGGTGCCTCCATCAGCGGGGGCAAAGTGGGCAGTTTTGTTTCTGGCGGCGTTGCATTTTCGATGCGGGCCTCACCCATTTTTGTCGGCGTCGCATTGGCGACCTGTCTACGGGTAGCTCGCAGTCGGTCATAGGAGAGGGCCGCCACGCCGTGGATCACCAGCGAAGCTGCCAGCGCAAGGTTGAGGGTCAGATCAGTTCGTTTTCCCATGTATCACCGTGACGCCAGCATTCTATGCCACGAAGGCACATGTCCCCCATCGGCAAACAGGCGGGGGCTGGGCAATTTTAACGGCTGCGGAATGGGGAGGGTGGGCATCTCCGCGCATTAGTGCGGGGACTGTTTTTCACATTCGACTTCACTGAGATGGTTGATTGCCGTTTCCACCGAATCGGCAACCCTATAAAGCGACCGGTATTCAGTTTTTATAAAATGATGTTCAATTCCATGCTCAATCATCGCCAGCAACGGCTCATAATATCTCTCAAGATTAAGCAGCACGATCGGTTTTCGATGATATCCCAGTTGCTTACCCACAATAATTTCGAAGATCTCCTCAAGCGTTCCCAATCCGCCGGGCAGTGCTAAGAATGCATCGCCTCGTTCCTCTAAAAGCGCTTTCCGCTCGCGCATTCCGGGGGTCACCACCAGCTCATCGCATGCCGGGTCGCTCAAGCCATGATCGACAAGCACCTGTGGCGTAATCCCCACCACTTTTCCACCGCCCGCCCGCGCCCCATCGGCTACTTGCCCCATCAAACCCACATGGTTTCCGCCGTATACCAGCGTCCAGCCCTGTGAAGCGATGGCCTTTCCGAGTTGATGCCCAGCTTCCATATACGAATCAGCAATCCTGTTGCTGGATGAACAGTAAACGGTGACCGCGCGCACCATTATTTCACGTAACCTTTGACCTTGAAATGTGCCACCGCCTCCTGAACGTTCTTGAAAACGCGCGTTGCAGTCTCGGTGATGAAAGGGGACGGTAACCCCCGACACGCCCAGATTACGTACACTTCTTTGCCGCCCTCGTACGCATGGTGAAGCTCGCGCTCGACGCCGCTGGACAAGCCCGGTTTGCCATTGGGCAGTTCAGGGACCAGGCTGACGATCATGTCACTCTGGTCGACCATTTTGAAATCCCGGGCGTAAATTTGCCCCATGATGTCGCCGCTGATCTGGGCCACATCGGATGTCTTTAAAATCAGCGGACCATTCACGGCCTGCACCTCAATGGTCGCGCGGCCTTCTTCCATGGCCCTGACGGCCTTGGTGTGCAGCACAAACTCGTCCACGTCGGCCGGGTCAAAACAAATCAGGTGCTCGTTCATCACCTTTTTGAATTGCTCGATTTCTTCCAGGGTGTCCGGCAAATCCATCACATGGCTCATCGGAAACGAGAGGTAGGCCTTGGGTCGATTCTTCTCGAACATGAGCCGATAAATCGTTGCCGCCGTCAATACGTTGCGACCCCGGCTCACCATGAAAAATGATCCGTACCCCCGGGCTATGTTGGCGATAATTTCGGTCGCCAGCAGCTCTTCTTCACGCCACACCATGATGTCTTTGAGCGTATGGTCAATATCATGATCAGCGAGCAATCGCTGGTGCACGCTTTCAGCATTGTCCAGAAGGGTTACGTATAAATCCGCACCGAACGCCTTGATCTGGTCGAAATCAAAGGCCGGAAAAAGTCCGTGCCTCCAACGAAATGTGGCATGGGTGTTGACCAGCACATGCTCGTGTCTTTCCGCCAGCCGCAGGATTTCTTTAAACACCGCGCGCCGCAAGCTGTTGAGCCGTGACATCGGAAGATTCAGGATCCGCCCGGGTGGCACATCCAGTGCCTCGGCGTACATCATCTGCCCGACATGGCAAACCAGCAGGTCGTGCCCGTTCTGCTCCGCCAAAATCCGCGCCTCTTCCAGATAAGGCGCTTTTTCGACACCCACTTGTCCAGTCACAATCGCACGCATATCGGTTAGCTCCTTGGCGAGGGATTGTATCCGCGAGCGAAGTTTCACCAAGGCGATGTCAGAGGCTATTCTGACGCATCAGGTGTTCTGGCTGAAAATCCCTCTTAGAATCTCGTTTGATGTCTCAAACCAAGCGCGAAATCCAGGCGATCCTTTCCCAGGCCAACGCCGAACCGCTTCACCGTTTTGGGCAAAATTTCATGATCGACCAGAATCTGGTCCGCCTCGTTGCCGAAGCGGGGGAGATCAAACCCGATGACCAGATCATCGAAGTGGGCCCGGGAACCGGTACGCTCAGTGAAGAGATTCTCAGAACCGATGCACGGCTGATTGCCGTGGAGATCGACCGCAACCTGGCTCAGATGCTGCGCCAAAAATTCTCCGATGTGGAAAAGTTCAGGCTCATTGAAGGTGATGCCCTGGCCAACAAGCATGCACTTAACACCGAGCTGCGGGCGGCATTGTCAGTCGCCACGCACCCAACGAAACTGGTCGCCAACCTTCCATACAACATCGCTTCGCCGCTGGTGGTGGAACTGTTGATTGCAGGTGTCGACCTGATGGCGTTCACGGTGCAGAAGGAGGTGGCGCTGCGACTAAAGGCCGAAGCCGGGTCGGATTCCTATGGCCCTTTGTCGGTGATGACGCAGATGCTGGGCCGCGTGGAAGTGCTGCGCAAGCTGCCGCCCGAAGCCTTTTGGCCGGCACCGACAGTCGAATCGAGTTTGGTGCGCATCCGCCGCGACGACCGGCTCGGATCCAGCGTCGGATCGTTTGGGAAAATGGTGCATCTCCTCTTTGCCGCGCGCCGAAAAACGCTCCGGAAGGCTCTTGCACAAGCCAATTATGAGGCCGATCACCTGCTGGCCCAACTGCAGATTGATGGCCAGCTTCGCCCCGAAATGCTGGATGGCCCAACGTTATTGCGGCTGTTCAATGCAGCAGGCACGGCCGCCCCTGAAAAAGTTGATTAACCCAGTCCGCTTACTCTGAATATTCGCACCAGGTCTTGGGTGTTTCCCAGACCGTGACCGATGTCAGCCCCACCAGCGCCGGTTTCAAAAGCCGATAAATCACCTGCGCAATGTTCTCCACGGATGGAATCAGCGTTCGAAATTCTGGCACCTCAACGTTCAGATTTTTGTGATCGAAGCGATCAATAACCGTCTCGGCGACGATACGCTCGAACATCGGCAACTCGCTCAGCGGCCCGGCCAATGTGACCTGAAGTTCGTAATTATGCCCATGCCCGTTGCAGTTGTTGCATTTGCCATATACCCGCAGGTTCTCCGCATCGCTGAGCGCGGGGTTATGCAGCCGATGACTGGCCGAAAACTCGAACTTCTGGCTGAGATGAATCATGCTCGGCTCCGAGAGTTGCAGGCCAAGTTGAATGAATGGGCTCAGGTGCAGTCGCAGGTGCTGCAACATGCCGATAGGCCAGGCGGGGCGCAGCTCATCGGATAGTTTTCGCAGCACGGTTTCGGGCGATGCGTTCATCGAAATGAGCTCGCGGACAATCGGCAGCGCCCGGTGCCGCACCGCCTGGTCCACATCACGGATATTGCGCAGGTACCCGCTTGTCGATTCCAGGTTTCCCGCAAGCGTGACATCAAGCCCAAGGTAGATTCCCCAGGGGGTCAACGTTGGGAACCCCGCGTATCCATTAACGTGATCATCGGGGCTCGGCACATTGAGGCCGTTCACTGCAAAACGCACCTGTCGCGTGAGGCGGAACATGGGTTTGTCTTCGTCCTGGCCGCAATTATATGTGCCGGTTCATGCCGGTTTGTGATAGGGGCGTGGCTCGGAACCGTTGTACCAGCAGCGCGGCCGCAGGATGCGGTTATTGTCATGCTGCTCGATCACATGGGCGCACCAACCAGCCACTCGACCGGCGGCAAAAATGGGTGTATTGAGCTCCGGCGCGATCTGCAGGAGGTGGAAAAGCGGTGCCGCGTAAAGATCCACGTTGGCGCACAGCCCTTTTTCTCGATCCATTATTTTTTCCAGCTCGATGCAGGTATCCACCAACCCGGGCTGATTGAAGCGGGTGGCCAGGTCGCGCGATACATTCCGCATCGCGGGCACGCGCGAATCACCCTGCTTATAAACGCGGTGACCAAACCCCATGATTTTGTCTTTGCGGACCAGGCGCTCTTTCACCCAGGATTCAGCGCGGCTGGCATCTTTGATGTCGTTGAGCATCGCCATCGCTTCTTCGTTGGCTCCGCCGTGCAACGGGCCTTTGAGCGTGCCAATCCCGCTGGTAATACCGGCATACATGTCGGCGAGACTGGACGCAGTCACGCGCGCGGCGAATGTGGAAGCGTTGAATTCATGCTCGGCGTAAAGGATCAACACCGTATTAATGGCCGCGGCGCGCCATGGCTCCGGCTCACGTCCGGTCAGGCCAAACAGAAAGCGCGATGCGAAGTCCATCTTGCTGGCGGGCGTGAACGGTTCCTGCCCTTGCTGGATACGCCAGCCATCGGTCACCAGCGTGCCTACACGCGCGATCAGCCGAACCGCCTTACGCACGTTGGCGGCATGGGACACGTCGTTCAGGTCAGAATCAAACGCCGCCAGCATCGAAACACCCGTGCGCAGCATGTCCATCGGATGCATGTTGCGCGGCATCAGTCGCAGGGCCTGCACCACCGGGCCAGGCAGCTTACTCTCAGTGGCTAACTCAGATTTGAATTTTTCATATTCGGCAGCGGTCGGCAGGTCGTCGTGAATCAGTAGCCAAGCCACTTCCTCGAAATTGGATTTGGTCGCTAATTCACCGGCGTCATACCCGCGATAAAAGAGCCCGCGATCCGGATCGACCAGGCAAATACTGGATTCCCCGGCAATCACCCCGGCCAAGCCAGGGCTAAAGTTGGGTTTATTACCGGTCGCGTTATCGCCGGTTTTGGTAGCGGTGGGGGATGCCTGCGTCATAAACACTCCTCAAAGTTGTTGAGTTCTCGCACCACGAGAGGGCTGGGCATTTGAGCGATTCTTATGCGAATTGGCAAGCGTCAGCGGGAATTCATCGTGGGATCGTATCCCAGTAGATTGTACAAGTCCTGCCGCGTCTGCATGCGGCTGAGCCACTGTTCCTGCGTGCCGGCGATTCGCAGGTCTTTAAGTAATTCATCCGCTGCACGCATGCTGACACGGAAAGCGGTTTGCGGAAAAATCACCATCCGGTAGCCCATTTCCGCCAGTTGACTGACGCTCAACAGCGGGCTACGGCCAAATTCAGTCATGTTCGCCAGCAACGGCGCTGATATTGCCTTGGCGAAGGCGAAAAATTCTTCGGCGGTTTGCAGGGCCTCGGGAAAAATTGCATCGGCCCCTGCGTGCAGGTATGCATGGGCACGGGCCACGGCGGCGTCGAATCCCTCCACGGCGCGGGCATCAGTTCGCGCGATCAGCAGAAAATCCCGGTCGGGCTTGGCCGTGGCTGCAGCGCGCAGCTTGGCGCACATATCCTCGGTCGAAACCAGCGTCTTTCCTCCCAGATGCCCACAGCGCTTGGGGAATTCCTGATCTTCAATATGACATCCCGCCAGCCCGGCATGGGTGAGATCCCGCACGGTGCGGGCAGCGTTTTCGGGGCCCCCGAACCCGGTATCAGCATCTACAATCGCCGGGATATCAACCGCCGACGCGGCAAACCGTGCCAGCAATGTCACCTCACTGAGCGTCAGCAGGCCGATGTCAGGCAGACCCGCTGTGGCGTTGGCTAAGCCCGCGCCGGAGATGTAAACGGCATCGAATCCGGCACGCTGCACCAGCCGAGCCGAAGCGCCATTGAATGCGCCCGGCATGGCAACGCAACCCGCTTCGAGAAGCTGGCGCAGGCGTGCGGGTTTGCTGTGCAATTCGATAGGTGCCACGAACTTTAACCTTGTATCTTCAGAAGCGTCAACAAATCGGCCGGATTAGCGGTTTCCTCAAGTTGCCATGCCCATTTGAGAACGGCATCGGAGCGCTGCGCTCCTAGGACTTCATCAGCCTGCGCATGAAATTTGGCTTCCACCTCACCATCAGACAAAGCGTTTTTAGCGTGCCCCTTCGGGTAATCTATGCGCTCGCTGATGCTGCGACCGCCTTTGAGTTTAATGGTGACCTTGTTGGCGACGGCGTCGGGATAGAGGGCGGTTAGCTCTGCATTGCGGCGAACTTCGACCCGCTGCAAAAAGCTCAGGAGTTTTTCATCCGACAAACGTTCATGCGTGAACTGCCGCTGAGTTAATTCCCCATCCACCAGCGCCACACCCACCATGTAAGGCAGGCTGTGATCGGCGGTTTCACGATGGGTGGGCCGCCATTTTTCAGATTCGCTGCCAATGATATCCACGGCCGCATCGTGGCTTTCGATGATGACGGTTTCGATATTCTCGGCCCCGTCAAGCTTAGGCCGAAGGCGCATCGCCGCTTCCACCGCGCTCTGGGCATGGTATTCAGCCGGCCAGAATTTGATGAGCGTCTTGAGGATCATGAACCCATCTTCGGGAGCGCGCGGCGGGAGTTTTTGGTCGGATGACTGCAGCGCAAATGGACCGGCGACTTCCATCGCGGCACCGCTGACCAGTTTTTCAAACCCCTTCTCGCCTTCAAAGATGGGGGCCGGACCGGTCATGCCTTCGCGCGCCAGCATTGCGGCATACACGCCATGTCGAGCCGAATTGGCAAAAGCGGCACCTTTCCAGTGGGAAAGTTCACCGACGCGCGACTGCCGCAACGCAGCGCTTGTGACACCGGCGATGCCGATAGCATGACGAGTGCCTGCGACATCCAGTTTCATCAAACGGGACGCCGCCACGGCGGTGGAAAAAGCGCCGTAGGTCACATGATCCCAGCCGCGTGCCCGCAGGCTCACGGCATCACAAAAGCGGCACTGGACTTCATACGCAAGGGCAATGGCGGTGATCAGCTCGCGCCCATTAACCCTGTATGCCTCCGCCACAGCGATGGCGGCGGGAATATTGTCGCTGGGATGGGCGGGTTCTTTCGACAAATAGGTATCGTTGTAATCCAGATAGCGCACCAGCAAACCGTTGGCAAATGCGGCCCAATCCAGAGGTGCGCGGTGATCGGTTCCCCACAAAGTAGCACCGTGCTGGGCGCTGAGTTCAGAAGCTACCTTTCGTGCAATCACGCACGGCTCGGCCGTCCACGAACCCAGGGCGCAGCCAATGGAATCGATCACGCGCCGCTTCACTTCATGCACGACTGCCTTGGGCAGGTCCTCGAACTTCAGGGAGTGGGTGTAGGCGGCCAAACGGTCGGCCAGGGGATGCGCGACACGCTGCTGCGCGGCAGTTGGGGTACCGGTAACGACGGTGGGGGTCATGCGGAGCCTTGGGTATTCGACGTTGCCGACGCCGGATGATCTTAGACGGTTGGACGGAAACGACCGACGATCGCGCTGAGGCGGTCGATGATTTGGCCGAGCGAGCAATGTTCGACAGTTTCGATCAGCTGCGCGAAGACATTACCGCCGGTTTCTACCACGCGCGTGAGCTCATCGAGCGCCTTTTGGGCATGGGGGGCGTGTCGCTTTTTAAATTCCGCCAGCCGTCCGACTTGCTGATGCTGCTTGGCTGGGTCCGTACGTACCACCGGCAGGTCTGATGTTCCCTCGCCCATGGCGGCGTAACGGTTGAGGGCAATGATCGGCCTTACACCAGCGTAAATCTGTTGCTCGTAGCGATGCGCGGCATTTTGA
The DNA here is from genome assembly GCA_038238625.1 of Tepidisphaerales bacterium. Classification (GTDB taxonomy): domain Bacteria; phylum Planctomycetota; class Phycisphaerae; order Tepidisphaerales; family Tepidisphaeraceae; genus JBBSFP01. The sequence goes on along the minus strand of JBBSFP010000001.1, from coordinate 12,345 downwards.
ATTTGGCTGCGCTGGTAGCGGTGCTCAATGGCCGACAGCACTCCACCCAGCCGATCAATCTCGCGGAACTCTTCGATGATCGCATCCTGCACGGCCTTCTCGATGATTTTCATCCCCGGCGATCCGCTGGTGGTGTTCATCATGTGTTTAAAGAGGCCGCTCTCTTCGAGCATGATGGCCTGCGCATGGGCGGCGAGACGCACATATTGCTCGCTGGGCGTGGTAAACGGCTCATCGGCACTGTTGGAGTGGCAGGAGTTGGTGTGATTGTTGTACGCCATCATGAGTTCGATGGCGGTACGGGTTAGATTGTTCTGGAACTCGTGGGCGATGAGCGAGCGGCCGCTGGTTTGGATGTGCAGCTTGAACATCTGCGCTTTGGGGCTTGCGCCGAACACATCGCGCATTCCGATGGCCCAGATGCGCCGGCACACCGACGCCAGGGCGTAATATTCCACGTCGAGCCCACCGTCGAGGAAAAACGAGAGCCGCGGGCCAAACACGTTTACATCCATGCCGCGCTCTTTAAAAAGCTGCACATAGGTGAACCCGTTTGAGAGGGTGTAGGCAGCCTGCTGTACAGGGGTCGCGCCCGCTTCGGCTATGTGATAACCGCTGATGGAAATCGGGTACCAGCGCGGCATAAATTCGGTGGCATACTCCACCATGTCCCCCAGGAACCGCAATGATGCATCGACCGGAAAGATCATTTCATTCTGTGCCTGCACTTCTTTGAGGATGTCAGCCTGGATGGTTCCGCGCAGCTTGGGGATGATCTCTTTACCGTACTTGCGCCGCGCGGCGGAGACGTACATCGCCAGGATGATCGGTGCTGGACCGTTCATGGTCATGGACACCGAGAAGTTACTATCGCCGAACGGGAATCCCTCGTAGAGCCGTTCCATATCGTCAATAGTGTCGATGGCAACACCCCCCTCGCCGATCTTGCCCAGTACGCCGGGGGTATCGCTGTCCACGCCGTAGAGAGTGGGTCCATCAAAGGCGGTGCTCAGGCGAAGGCTGCGCTGTTGCCGGGTCAGATAGTGGAAGCGGGCGTTGGTGTCTTCGGCCAATCCCAGACCCGCAAAAAGACGGGTCGGCTCTTCGGCTACCACTTCGCCAAGGTCTTTGGCGAGGTACATTTCGCGATAGATGCCATTTACATAGGGAAATTCGCCTGGTAGTCCCTCGCTATAGAGGTAGCGCGCCATTTCTCCCGGCTCGTCCACCTGCGGGAGCGCCAGCCGCGGTAGCTTGATTCCCGTTGGCGTGGTGGTCATGGGGATGGCACTTTTAATCGATTCCCACTTTTCCCGGGTTTTGTGCGCAAACCCCTCATCGCTGCGCGCGCGCTCCACCTGCCCGGTAACGAACTGGTCATATTCCTCAACTGAGGCGGCAACGGATGTAAGGGTGCTGGCGAGCGTGTTCATAGGTTCATGCCTGGTTGGAGATGGGCTTCAGCGATTTGTCGGAATCGACAGCAGCAGGTTGCAATTTCTGCAAATGACCAGCAATCAGATAATCAAACAACTCATTGACGCCGGTGTCGCGATGTCGTTTGGCGACAGTGGAAATTATTTTGCGGGCCTGCTCTGGTGTGGCAATGCGATGACTGACTTCCGAAGCGGCTGTCTTAGCGCCGGCAAGATCAGACTTGTTGATCACCACCACATCTGCCAGATCAAGCATCACAATCTTTTGCAGTTGCAATCGGCTGCCGTAATCGGGGCTCATGACCAGCAGCGTCTGATCCACCACCGCCTTAGTAAAGGGCATGGCTTCCTGCCCAATCCCGACGGTTTCTACAAAGATCACATCAAATGCGCCGCCGGGGACATCAACTGATTTGAGCAATTCAAGGCATTGTTCGGTACCGGCGGAAATTCCACCGGTTTGTCCGCGCGTGGCAAGGCTGCGCATGAATACGCGGTCGTTTTGGGAATAGATCATCGCTGCCCGGTCGCCCAGCAAGGCACCTTTACCCACGATGCTGGGATCATGAGAGAGAATAGCGATTCGAGCGGTGGGCGAAGTCGTCAGGCAGCGGAGCACCAACTCGTCGATGAGCGTGGTCTTTCCCGCACCCCCCGGACCGGTAATGCCGATAACCAGCGACTTATGCCCATCGGCGATGGGTCTGGCTTTTCCGTTGCCACGTTGGGGTGATGCGATTGCATCGCTTAGCAGGCGTGCTAATTGGCGATCGTGCGAAGCGGTGTGGTCGCGATTTCGACCAGCCGCGTCGACAGCGGGTGGTTTGTAATGCTGATGCACGTATTCGGTCAGGGCTTTGAGCGGTGTACCGGCGAAGAAAATTTGTTCCACGCCTGCAGCACGCATCTGGACGGCATCCTGCTCGGTGATGGTGCCGCCCCCGCCACCGAATACGCTGATATCAGCGGCACCCTGTTGGCGGAGCCCCTCCACGACGCGGGCAAAAAATTCCACATGTCCCCCGTTGTAGCTGGAAATGCCGACAGCCCGTACGTCTTCCTGGATGGCGGCGCGGACAATTTCTTCAACCGGCCGATGATAACCGAGGTAAATCACCTCAATGCCGTGATGGATGAATTCGAGGTTGACGGTGTTGATTGCGCTGTCATGTCCGTCACAGATAGGGACTGCTGTCAGCACGCGGACACCGTCTGGTTCGGGGCTCATTTTTTCCCGTTGTGCGTTTTCCATTACAAGTCCTTCGTTCGACCGGTCGTCAACGGGAGCCATGAGGTGATTAGTTGCGCTGCCAGATCATGCTGACGCAGGTGGTCATGCTGCCACCCATGTTGTAAGTAAAGTATCGCCGGGCATTGGCAACCTGTCGTTCGCCGGCGGCTTCGGTGAGCTGCTGATAGGCTTCAACGACTTGCCGCACCCCGGTGGCACCCACGGGGTGCCCATCACCTATCAAACCGCCACCGGTGTTGACTGGGATTGATCGCCCTGGGCTGCCGGCACTCCCGCCGAGTTGTTGGCGTACGCTCGGCAGGGCAGTAGCGCCGCTGGCTACCAGCGCTGGGCCCTGTCCGCGCTCGGCCAAGCCAAGCAGTTCGTAGGCAACAATTTCAGAGATGCTAAAGCAATCATGAACCTCAGCCCCATCAATCTGTGTGGGTGTCAGGTTAGCCATGGTATATGCAGCGGTTGTTGACTTTCTTCCGCACGGAAACTCCGGCACATCTTTCTGATCCAGAGCCAGGAAATCGGTCGCGTGCCCGAAGCCCGCCAATTTCACCAAGGGTCGCTTCTGCGCCATCTTCTTGACAAAGCGTTCAGATACCAACACCACTGCCGCCGCGCCATCCGTAATCTGAGAACAATCCGTAATTTTCAGTGGAGCGGCGATGCAAACGTTTTGGTCGGATACGGTCAGCGCATCGTTCAACGTCAGCTTGCTGCCGCGCGTTTGTGCCAGCGGATTCAGCTGCGCATGCGCCCGGTTTTTTACCGCGACCTGCGAAAGCTGCTCATCGGTTACGCCATAACGCTCACGATAAAGCTGTGCGATGCGGCCGAAAAGTTTGGGAAACATAAACTCGCCATAGATCGGCTTCTCATGGGCAAAATCGCCGGCACCCCCCAGCACGTCGGACCCTTCAGAAGGTGACATGGTTTTTTGCTGTTCGGCACCCACCACCAATACCACGTCGTATGCCCCTGCCATTATCTGGTGAATCGCGGTAATTACGGCGACGCTTCCGGAAGCGCAAGCGGCCTCGGTATGAATCGTTGGAATGCCCTGGAGGGCCGAATCGATGTTCAACATCAGGGCGCCCACATGCAACTGCCTGGTGAACAACCCGGCTGCAAAGTTTCCCACCACGCCTGACTGCACGTCGCTGGGCTGCAGTCCGGCATCGCTCAGGGCGGCCTTGCCGGCTTCGGCAATCACATCCCGAAGGGACAGCCCTTCTTTTTTCAAGTTACGCTTAAAATCCGTGCGACCGGAACCGACCAGGTAAACAGCTTCAGGCATTGAATCCTCCGGTTTGACAATTTAACGGTTTTCCACCTCAAGCAAAAGGCAGGCAACCGCAAGAACCGTTAACAACTGATAGTATTGAGGTGGGTTTGGGAAATCTGTGCGCGACATCCGGGATCATGTGCCGGCCGTAAAAATGACGACCGTCATCCCCACAATATCCGCTGCAGCGAGGAGTGTGCTTCACGCGATTCCACCAGCAAGCGGGGATCTGATAAATCGTCTGGCGACAGCTGATTTCGATAAAAACTGTTCACCCAGGGCACCAATTTTCCGTATAAAGCTTCATTGAAAATCACACCTGGGTGCATGGCCGACTGTTCCCGTTCGGTCAACACCATTCGCAACCGCAGGCAAGCCGGCCCACCACCGTTTTGCATACTCTGTCGAAGATCCACGTAGTGAACCGATTTGATTGGCCCGCCGCTAAACAGCAGACGCCCGATGGTCGTCTGTGCGATGATATCTTCCTGGCATTCGATCGGTGCGATCAGCGTCATCATGCCGTTGGGCAATGTCAGCAACTGGCTGTTGAAGAAGTAAGTCTTGACCGCAGCCGCCAGCGACATTTCCGCTGAATCGATGCGCAGCAGGATTAATTTTTGTCCGCAGATGCGTTGGAAACACTGCTGCAATTGTCCGATGACCCGATCCTCTTCTACAAACGCCTGCGCGTGGTACAGTAATACATTTTGGTTTCCGACGGCGATCACATCGTTGTGGAAGACGCCGGCATCGATTGCTATGGCGCTTTGGCGAGCAAACACGACGGCATTTGGGTCGAGCTTGTGCAAACGCGCGATCGCTTGCGATGCCTGAAGGGTATGCCGCGCCGGGTAGCGGGTTGGGGGGGGGGCGCTGGCTTCGCTTTCATCATCGAACCCATCGCGCCCATAAACGAATAGCTGCACTCCCGGCTGGTCAAATGCCGCGCAAAGTCGGGTGTGGTTTGCGGCCCCCTCATCCGCCAGCAAGGGCGAACATGTAAGCGCTGCATGGTGCGCAAAACCGGTCTCTGGATCAAAAATCGAGCGCAACTGGGCAGCCGTTTGCGTTGCCTCAAGCGAACGATGGAATCGGCTGACCAGGTTGGCAGGGGTGATGTGCGGTTTTCTATCGGCGGCATCAGAACTGGGGGATACCGTCGCCGCGTTCGCTGCCCACATGGCGCTGCTGCTGTAGCAAGAAGTCAGCAGCGCCGGGTCTGCCCGGTGCGCGTTGAGCACAATTTCTTTTTCAGATCCTTCGAAACCCAGCGCCCGCAGCATTGCCAGATCCGGCCGAATTTGTGGCGGGAGGATTGCCTGTGGAATTCCCAGGTCCGCCACGAGCTTCATTTTCGCCAATCCCTCAAGTGCAGCGGCGCGCGGATGTGAAATGCTGCCCCGTGAACGCGTCGATGCCAGGTTTCCGTAGGACAAACCAGCATAGTTGTGCGTGGGACCGGGCAAACCGTCGAGATTCCATTCCTTGGCGCGCATGGGCACGATCATAATCTGCCACTGGAGCGTACCGAAATACGCAGCGCTTGTTTTAAAGGATGAATCCCGGCGGCAGCGATCCTAGGGGGCCGACCCTGGGTGACTGCAAAATTGCAACCGGATCAGAACAATAATCGACCGCGTAATAACCGCTGGGGCGATGATTGCCGCTTTGGCCCAAACCGCCGAAAGGCAATGATCCACTGGCACCCGTCGTGGGGCGATTCCAGCTAACGACGCCCGCGCGGATTTGGGCAAAAAATTGCTCGAAACGAGCGCGATCGTTGCTGATTAATCCCGCTGCCAGCCCGTAGGAAGTGCTATTGGCTTCTGCCAGCGCGTGCTCAAAATCGTTTACCCGTATCACCTGTAAAAACGGACCAAACAGCTCGATATCGGGCCGGTCGATGACGCTGGTCACATCCATGATTCCGGGCGTGAGCATTGCGGGGCTTCCGTGAAGTTGCTTCATGGAGAGCATTGACTGCCCGCCATTATGTTGCAGACGTTCCTGCGCATCGAGCAACTGCAACGCCGCCGACGCGGAGATGACAGGTCCCATGAACGGTTCTGGTGACTGTGTAAAGGGGCCGGGGATCAGTTGGCTGGCGACGCTTTGGAGCCGATTCAACAGCGCATCGGCCCCAGTCGGGACAATTAATCGGCGCGCGCAAGTACAACGCTGACCGGAAGTCAGGAATGCCGAAAGCACGATCACTGTGACGGCAGCGTCCAGATCATCAAAATCCCAGGCGATCAGTGGATTGTTGCCACCGAGCTCCAGTGCGAGGATTTTCTGCGGCTGCCCTGCGACGGCGCGGTGAAGTGACAGCCCGGCATTGACGCTTCCGGTGAAGAAAATACCGTCAATGCCCGGGTGTTGCGCAAGCGTAACACCCGTCTGACGGCCCCCCTGCACCACGTTAACCACGCCGGATGGCAGCCGGCTTGCTTCCCACAATTCCGCCATGCGCCGGCCTACGAGCGGTGTGTATTCACTGGGCTTGAAGACGACGGTGTTGCCTGCCAGCAACGCCGGTATGATGTGCCCATTGGGCAAATGACCTGGGAAATTGAACGGCCCAAATACCGCGACCACCCCGTGAGGTTTAAATCGCGTTTCGGCGGTGGAACCATTGGGGAGCGCTGCAGAGGTTTCCTGCCGCCGCTGCCGATACGCCGTGATAGAAATCGGGGCCTTGTTGACCATTGCCGCGAGTTCCTCGGCTGCTTCCCAGTGGGGTTTACCCGTTTCAAGACTGATGGCTTCAGAGAGCTGCTGACCGTGCTCTTTGAGTTCCCTGGTGAATGCCTCAACGTGGACGACCCGCTGATCGAACGCCAGCGAGCTCCACGACGGCAGGGTCGATCTCGCTGCGGCAATGGCGCGATCTATCTCGTCGGATGTTCCCGCGCGAGTTTCAAACACCGGCTGCCCCGTTGCTGGGTTAGTTGAGCAAAAGGGCGTGCCCGTCCCTTCGATCCAGGCGTTATTTATAAAATGACTCATCGATCTCCCGTGGGGTGGATTCTGAGCATGGATTTACCGGGAACTTGACCGGGTATTCGATCATGAACGATCGGCAATCATTGGATCGTTAGCGTTGGGCGTTTCGTCCGATCCCGGCGCCTCCTGCAAATCGTGCGGAATAGGCGCTCTCAAAGGCGCAAAACGCAGAGAATCACCAATCCCCAGCCGCAACGCTTTCGCGCACTCCGCGCTAATGCGTACGCCGCTTGCCACGATTTCGACCTCCCCACGGCATGCCCGAAAATCCATACTGCCCGCGGCCATTACACAGATTTCCGTCGCCAGCGGTTCGTGGCTTACGTCAACAACGGTCGCCCTGCGGCTGCCGCGTATCGTTCGCACCTGCTCGAGCGGGCAACTTACGATCGGGCCGCCCTCAAAGATGTCGAGCATTCCGGTAAAGCGAAAGCCTTCACTCTCCAATAGCTTCAGGGCCGGTACACTTTGCTGATGCACCTGCCCAATGACCGCCTGAGCTTCTGGGGGTAGCAGGGTCGTATAGATTGGATGGCGTGGCATCAGGTCTGCAATAAATCGCCTGTTTACAAGACTCAGGTAATCAGCGGTGGGGAAATCGATTTCAAAAAAATGCTTACCAATCGCATCCCAGAATGGCGAGCGTCCCTGATCATCAATAATCCCACGCATTTCGGCGATGACATTCGCCTCAAACGCACGTGGATTTTCCGCCATGAACATGAAGCGTGAAAGTGACAGGAGACGTCCGTTCTGCCCCCCTCGTGCGTCCGGTGCCAAAAACAAACTGCATACTTCCGATGGCCCGTTGTGTTCTGAAACCAGGTGCAGCGTGCGAATTTCTTTGCGCACTTTCAAAAAAGTAGACTCATGCACCGTCGGTACGATCCGATAGGCGTAAAAAGGCTCAAATCCGCCCACCTTTGCAATGATTCCAGCAGTCCCCACAACTTGTTTTCTTTTCGTATCTTCCATCACCAGCAAATAGTTTTCATCGCCAGGCTGATCGGGGATGTTTGAAAAGGAGCGTGTCGATTTGGCAATTCGCTTTCGCAACAGCTCGCGATCCGTGGGCAGAGTCGTCAAACCAAAACCGGTAAGGCGGGTGAGCTCCAGCAATGGCAGAAGATCGTCCGTGGCTGCGGGGCGCATGATGATCATGCGATCGCCTCGCAGGAGGGGATGGCGCGATTGGGCCACGGTATTTGCCCACTGGCCAGCTTAAGCAGGAACAGCGCCGAGAGCTTGGCGCGCTCGCTGAGGCTACTAATCAGCATGTATTCCTGCGACGTGTGAAGGTTGCCGCCACAAACGCCCAGCGTGTCTACATTAGGCAGCCCCGCGGCGGCGAGCTTGTTGCCATCACTTACACCACCAGAGGCGCGCCAGCCTGTTACCATTCCAAGCTCTTTTCCGCAGGTGGCTACTTGATCGAACAGGTCTAGCGTGGCCCCCTCCATCAAGCGCGGTGGCGAAGTGAAGCAGCCATGCAGTCGCATTCCAAAACCCTCTTGCCGATTCGTTTCTCCAACCAGCCAGTTGATGCCGTGTTCCATCAGGTGTTGTTGCTGCGCCGTTTCAACACGCACATTGAAGCGCACAATCGCCAGGTCCGGGACGATATTTGATGGACCGCCACCTTCGATGCGACCGACATTTACAATAGTCCCCGGCAGGCGCTCTGCATAATTATTAAGCGCCACGATGAAGCGCGCCGCTGCATGCATGGCATTTCGCCCGCTTGCCGAATCGCGCCCGGCATGGGCTGAGCGGCCGGTGATGACCACCGAAAAATTCCCCGAACCCTTGCGCTGCCCCGTAAGCATTCCATCCGGCCACGCAGGCTCAAATAGCAGGCCCACATCATTTCGCCGTGCGGCCTCCTGCAACAATGGCAACGATCCAACCGACCCAATTTCTTCATCGGTATTGAGCAGCACCTCCCAGGCAATTCCCTTTGCGTATCGGCTGCGCATCAGGCATTCCAAAGCAAGCAACATCACCACGATTCCCCCCTTGGCGTCGGCTACACCTGGGCCGTTGAACTTGTCCCCCTCAACCCGCTGTACATGCTGAAACGCACTGTTTTCACCAAACACCGTGTCTAGATGGATACATAACAATACCCTCGGTATATCGGATGCCACGACATCTGATGCAGTGATCTGCACTGCTGGGCACAGCGGTGCTGAAATGGTCCTCCCGAGCACATCAATCGACTCCTCAGCCGGGAGGGGGAGACGATGGATTTTGCCTAAAGCCGCGAATTCCTGGATAACAGCCTGGGCACAACGTTCCACCCCGGCGGTGTGATATGTGCCTGAATTAAGCAGACACCACTGCTCGACTAAACGCTCCATTCGTAGCTGCTGGGAGCCAACCCACGCAATCTCCTCTTCAAAATATCGCATGTGGTGCTCACCCTAAGTAAGTGTCCTCCATGCGAGTCGCAAAACATATGCCCTTACGAGGTATAATATCGGCATGGCAAATGTTGCGAATGAACGTGATTCTGATCCCTCCTGGCAGCCTCAGCCCGCCGCCGCAAAGTTTATCCAAAGTGTGGTAGAAACATTTTTGGACCAGTGTCTTCCAGCCGCCCATCTTGCCGAGCGCATGCGCACGCTGACCGGAACCCGCTTCATCGACTGGATCGATCACTTGGTTTTGCCCGCTACGGTTGATATCGAAGATCAACTAATATCGGTGGGATTTATCGAACGGGAAGCAGACTCGCACGAACGCTGTTTTGTGCAGGAAAATGGCGTCTTCCCCCGCGTTTTATTGCACGATGCAACCAATCGATCGGTGAGGCTGCGCGTGGCGATCCGTCCCGAATCAATTGTCGATTTTCTCATGGCCCTCGACGCCGCCGTCTTCGATCAACTCGCCAATTTGCCAGCAGGACACGATGTCATTGGTGAATGCGGCGGACAAATGCGGCAGGCCCTGATCTTCCAGACGGCTGAGGCCGAATTGTGGGCGGTTGAGCGGCACGGCCATCGCGGCTTTTTGTCGCCGTCACCGGATCTCCAGCGTCATCAACTCGCTCGTCGGCACGGTGAAGCATTTCGATTACGACGCCGCCGATTCGATGATGAAGCAGATGGATTTGCCCATACCACGGCGCTGGTTGAAGCGGCCGTGCGTGATATCGGCCGCGACTGGGCCTGCGATCTTTTCTTCGCTGCCGAACGGGGGTTTTGGCAAGCGCGCAATCGCGCGGGGCAGGTGCAGAAACAGCGGCAGGATCAGCTGGGATTAGGTTGGGGCAATCACGATCACCACACTTATCGGTCCTCGCGAAAGTGGTTCACGCACCTGGTGTCGTTGCTGGAGAAGCTGGGCGTGCGCTGTCGCGAGCGTTTCTACGCGGGGGCCGAGGCCGGATGGGGCGCGCAGGTCATGGAGCAACCCAACGCCGGCATCGTGGTTTTCGCGGATGTTGATTTGTCACCCGAGGAGGTACGTGGCGATTTCGCGCATGAGCCACTGGCGACCCGTTGCGAAATGTCCACCCCCGGGCTGTGGTGTGCCCTCCATGGCGAAGCAATTCTCGAAGCGGGGATGCATCACCTGGAATGCCAGTTCGAGTTTGAAGCGCTGCGCGATCAACTGCAAGCAAACGGCATTGGCGTTATGAAACCGTTCAGCAATTTCCCCTATCTGCGCCAGGCATTTACCGAAGCCGACCGCTGGCCAGTGCGAGCGGATCGCATCGAGCGCCTGCTGCAGGCCGGTACCATTACACCGGAGAACGCTACCCAGTTTCGGGAACATGGCGCGCTCGGTTCCCACTTGGAAAACCTGGAACGCAACGACGGGTTCAAAGGCTTCAATCAGCACGGCGTGAGTGAAATCCTCAATACCACCGATCCGCGAAAGAACTGAAAAGTCGATGTCCATCCCGCTGACGATGCCCGTGGAGCGATCGACAGCGGTGGAAGAGCGTACGCGTGCCATCGGTAGACAGATATTTTCGCTTGTCCGCGAAAGTGGGGGCGAGGGGTGGCTCGAAGCGCGCCTCATGGACCTGACCTTGCGCGATGAACGCGTCAAAGCAGAGCTGTTTCGATTCGTCGACGTCCTGCCTGTCCTTAGCGATGACCGCCAGGTCGTGCTTCACCTGCGTGAGTACCTGCTTAGTGTGCAGCATCGCCTACCCATATGGCTGGTGAACGTAGTGCGACAGATGCCGGACGAAGGCTGGCCTGTCGAAATAGTCGCAACCCTGGCGCGCTTCGGTGCCTCGCGGATGGCAAAACGGTTCATCCCCGCAAGCAACGTGCCCCAGGCGCTCCATATGGTTAAGCAGCTTCGTAAACGTTCCATGGCATTTACAGTCGATCTGTTGGGCGAAGCAGTTCTCTCCGAGGCCGAAGCCGATCGCTACGCTGCGGAGTATCACACCCTTATCGAGGGATTGGCCGATGCGGCCCGGGCGTGGTCGTCGGTGCCCATGTTGGATAATTCCCCCGCCGGGCCGATTCCGCGGATCAACGTGTCGGTGAAGCTCTCATCGCTGTTTAGCCAATTCGATCCTGCCAGTCCGGAAGGAACCACTACTGCGGTGCTCGGTCGGCTTCGGCCCATTCTGCAATCTGCGCGGCGGCGCGGTGTTTTCGTGAACTTCGACATGGAGCAATTTGCGTACAAAGACCTCACGCTGGCCATCTTTCGCTCCGTACTGTCCGAAGCAGAGTTTGCCGATTGGACTGATGTCGGTCTGGCCATTCAGGCCTATCTCGAAAGCAGCGGCGACGATTTGCGGGCATTAGTGCAATGGGCGCAGCGCCGCGGCGCGCCGGTCTGGGTCCGGCTGGTTAAAGGGGCCTACTGGGATTACGAAACCGTCGTCGCCCGCCAAAATGGTTGGCCGTTGCCAGTCTATGCCCGGAAGGCTCAGACGGATGCAAATTACGAAGCATTGACAGCTTTTTTAATCGCTAACCATGCCCACCTGCGCCCCGCGATTGCGAGCCATAACATTCGCAGCATTGCTCATGCCCTGGCGTTGGCGGAAAGCTACCTACTGCCTCCGCGGCTGCTCGAATTTCAAATGCTCTACGGCATGGCCGATCCCATCAAAACCAGCCTCGTGGCAATGGGGCAGCGGGTGCGCGTATACACGCCTTACGGTCAACTCCTGCCCGGGATGGCATACCTGGTGCGGCGGCTTCTTGAGAACACTTCGAACGAATCCTTCTTGCGGGCTGGCATGCATGGGCATGCAACCGAGGAGCATCTTTTGATGAATCCATTGCAAAACTTAGAAATACAATCAACCTCGCGGCATGATCCGCGCAATGCCGTCCTCGTGCAACGGCCCAGCTTCGTCAACGAGGCGATGGTGGATTTCACCCGCGCCGATCAGC